>NZ_JACARK010001115.1:0-3007 GCF_013386655.1 Pseudomonas sp. K5002
AAGCAGACCGAAGTGCTCGGCCTGGTGGTGGACGTGCGTGACCGCAAGGCCATGGAAGAGGCGATCGCGAACCTGCCGCCGTCCTTTGCCACGCTGCGCGGGCTGATCAACAACGCCGGCCTGGCGGTGGGCACCGACCCTGCGCCGAAGTGCAGCCTCGACGATTGGGAAACCATGGTCGACACCAACATCAAGGGCCTGCTGACCACCACCAGCCTGCTGTTGCCGCGCCTGATCGCCCACGGCCGTGGCGCTGGCATCATCAACCTCGGTTCCATTGCCGGCAGCTACCCGTACCCGGGCAGCCACGTGTATGGCGGCACCAAGGCCTTCGTCAAACAGTTCTCGCTGAACCTGCGTTGCGACCTGCAGGGCACCGGCGTGCGCGTGACCAACATCGAGCCGGGCCTGTGTGAGAGTGAGTTCTCGCTGGTGCGCTTTGCCGGTGACCAGGCGCGTTATGACGCGACTTATGCCGGTGCCGAGCCGATCCAGCCGCAGGACATTGCGGATACGATCTTCTGGGTGCTTAACACCCCGGCACACGTGAACATCAACCGCCTGGAGCTGATGCCAGTGAGCCAGACCTGGGCCGGGTTTGCGATTGAGCGTGGCGCCAAGGGCTAAGTTCGTCGAGCTGTTGTGGCGAGGGAGNNGCGAAGCGGCCCCAAAAAAGCCAGGGCCGCTCCGCGCCCCAGCGGGAGCAAGCTCCCTCGCCACAGGTTTTTTGTCAGCCTGGAAAATGCAGCAAATCGGCCAAAACAGGACATAAGGTACACTCCACCCCTGAAAACCCCGCCGCGCTGTGCGGTTCAAAGGTTTTGACAGGAGGATATGTGAGTAACCGAGGTGAGCAGTCGCTGCTCAAACAATCGACCATCCTGATGTTCGCCGTGGCGATCGCCGGGATTGTCACAGGGGTGGTGTCGGGCGCCCAATCGATTTTATTCGACGGCTTTTTCTCGCTGATCGCCACCGCCATCAAGGTGCTGATGCTGATCACGGCCAAGCTGATCGCCAAGAAAAGCAACGAACGTTTCCAGTTCGGCTACTGGCACCTGGAGCCCATGGTGCTGCTGATCGAGGGCAGTTTCCTGCTGTTGATCGCCATCTACGCGTTTCTCAACGGCGTGTTCGGCATTATCAATGGCGGGCGCGATATCGAGTTGGGTCTGGTGATCATCTATGCGGCGGTGTTTACCGTCGTCGAGTTCGCCTATTTCTTCTACGTGCGTTACCGCAATCGCACGCTCAAGTCGTCGCTGATCCAGTTCGACAACATCAGTTGGTTGGTGGACGCGATGCTGTCGGTGGGGCTGCTGGTGAGCTTCCTGGCGGCGCTGTTGCTCAAGTCCCAGGGCTATGGGCAGTGGGCGGTGTATGTGGACCCGTTGATCCTGATCCTGCTGGCGTTGAGCATGCTGGCGCCGGCCTTCAAGATCCTGCGCCCGGCGCTACGCGACGTGTTGGGGATTGTGCCGGACCAACTGGACGGCAAAGTGCGCGAAGTGATGGAGGCGGTCGTGGCCAGGCATGGTTTCGATGATTACGTGTCCTACGTGCAGAAGCACGGGCGGGCGCGGTTTATCGAGATTCATGTGGTGCTGCCGGCGGATTACCCGGTGGATAACGTCGCCACCCTGGACGGGCTGCGCGAAGAAATATCCACAGGGTTGGGCAAGCCCGACGCGGCCCGCTGGCTGACGATCAGTTTTACCGGGGACCGCAAATGGATTGCGTAAGGCCCAGGTAGCACGTCGCCAAGTGGTAAGGCGTGGTCGACGGCATGTCCCGCCGGCTCACGTGCCCCTTGGCATCCAGGCACTCATTCCAGCCTTTGTCGTGCAGGAAGCGTTGTTGCAGCGCCAGCAATTGGCGTTGCAGCACGGCTTCACTGTCGGGCCGCAAGGTCAGCGCCCGCAGGTATTCGGCCTGGGCCCAGATGCGCTGGGTGCCGTCGCGCACGCTGCCGTCCAGGGCGAGCATGCCGCTGACCGCACCGGTAGCGTTATCCACACCCTTTTGCTCGGCATAGGTGAACGCTTTGTTCAGCGATGTGTGCAGCGGTGTGCCCCGCAGCAAATCCGAAGATTCCAGCAGGAAAAACCATTCGAACTGATGCCCCGGTTCAAACCAGTTATCCACAGCACCCAGCGGTTTTTCCATCATCACCCCGTGTTGGCGGTCGATGAAGCGCTTTTGCATGGCGTTGGCCAAGTCCAGCAATGCGTCCTGGGTGACGGCGTCTTCACGCACGGCCAGCGTGGCGAGGAAGCCTTCGGCCAGGTGCATCAACGGGTTTTGCAGAGGGCCAGACTTGAGGGATGACCAGTTACGCTCCAGCACCGCTTCGTACAGGCCGTCGCCGGTGGCGAAGCGTTCGGTGACCACTTCCAGGGCGGCGTCGAGTACCGATTCCACCAGCGATTCACGTACCTTGGCCCAATAGTGGGCGCAGGCGAAGATGATGAAGGCGTGTGTGTAGAGGTCCTTGCGCTTATCCAGCGGCTTGCCGTGGGCGTCGATGCTGTAGAACCAGCCGCCGTGCTCGGCGTCGTGGAAGTGCCGTTGCAGGGAACGGAACAACGCGGCGGCGCGCTCCTCGGCAAAGGCTGCGCCGGGTTCACCGATCAGGCTGGCAAACAGGTACAACTGCCGTGCGCAGGCCATGGCGCGATAGCGTTGCGGGGGCAAAGGCCGATGATCGGCGTCCAGGGCCTCATAGGGCAGCGCCAGGTCGGCATTCCAGCCCGGGCCTTGCCAGAGCGGCACGATCAGGTCGTGGAAGTGCGTCAACACGGCGGTCAATTGAGGCTTGAGGGCGGAGCTTGGAGCGATGGGCATCGGCTGGCGTCGTCACGGCAGGGGTGTTTGCGCGACATGGTATCAGGCTTGGGATCGGTGTTGTCTTTACTGCCGCCTTCGCGAGCAAGCCCGCTCCCACATTCGATCGAGTTCCATTGTTGGAATGCAGTCGACTGTGGGAGCGGGCTTGCTCGCGAAGGGG
>NZ_JACARK010001116.1:0-2253 GCF_013386655.1 Pseudomonas sp. K5002
GCCAGCGGCCGCGCCCGGGAGCTGTCGCTGCAAGCCGGCTTCGCTCCGGCGGCCTGCGAGACCACGCTGTCCAACGGCGGCATCATCGACTTTGGCCGTATGTGGTCCAGGAGCCTTAACACCGACAAGGAAACCGGGCTGGTCTCCCGCAGCCTGCTGCTGAGTATCGGCTGCGACGGCCCGACTCATTTCGCCTTGCGCATGCATGACAACCGCAAAGGCTCGGCCACCGGCGGCATCGACGAAACCGCCTACGGCCTGGGAGTGGACGACAGCCGTAATAAAATCGGCCGGTACTTCCTCTATTTCGACCCCTTCGACCTGCGCGCCGATGCCCTGCCCCAGGTATATCGCACCGACTCCACCACCGGTGGCGTGGCCTGGAGCAGCTCCAGCGCCTACCCCATCCCCATCGGCAGCAGCAGTTTGCTCGGCTTTACCGCTCTACCCGGCAGCAATGCCGGCCCCACCGCGATCCAGAACCTGAGTGGGCAGATCAGCGTGCGCGCCGTCCTGTCCCCCATGAACAGCCTGGACCTGCGTACGGAAGTACTGCTCGACGGTTCGGGCACGATTGAAATCATCTACCTCTGATCAAGGAGTATGGTCATGCACCTACGCCAGCGTTCTCTCGCAACACTTGCCCTGCTGACCCTCAGCAGCGGTGCCACGGCAGCCTCCAGTGTCGAACTCGGCGTCACCGGCTTGCTCACTCCCAGTGCCTGTACACCGGCGCTGTCGAGCAACGGGCTGATCGACTACGGCAAGATTTCCCAACAGGAGTTGAACATTGATCGCGGCAAACGCCTGCCGGTGCGCTACCTGAGCGTGACCATCAACTGCGAGGCAGCGACTCGCTACGCCCTGCGCATGAGCGACAACCGCGACGGCACCGCCAACGTCAACAGCGAAATCTACTACGGGCTGGGCCTGGACCCGAGTGGCAACAAGATCGGGCTGTACTCCCTGACCTTCGACCCCAAGCAGACGGTGATCGACAGCCTGCCGGAGGTTTACGGCACCGAGTCCACCAGCGGCGGGATCGCCTGGCGCACCGCCAACAGCAACCCGATCGACATCGGTTCGCGCAGCTTTCTCGGCTTTACCGACACCGTCGGCAGCACCAGCGGGCCGACGGCCTTCCAGACGCTGAGCAGCCTGGTCAGGGTCGATACGGTGATCGCTGCCAAGAACAATCTCGACCTCAGCAGCGACGTGCATATCGATGGTTCCAGCACTATGGAAGTGCTGTACCTCTAGACCTTTTCGCTGGTCACGCCGACATACCGCGCACGCCCGGCGCCCAGTCCCGCGATGATCGCGCCCAGGCCGATCACCGCGAAAATCCAGCCGGTGGCGTTCCAGCCACCGGTCCAGTCATGCACTAGCCCGACCGCGAACGGCCCCATGGACGCCAGGGTGTAGCCGATGCCCTGGGCCATGCTCGACAGGTTGGCGGCTACATGGGCGTCCCGTGAACGCAGCACGATCAAGGTCAGCGCCAGGCTGAAAGTGCCACCCTGGCCCAGGCCCAGCAATATCGCCCAGCCCCACAAACCGTCCAGCGGTGCATACAGGCAACCGAACAGGCCGCCCAGGGTCAGCACCATCACCACCACGATGGCCAGGCGCTGGTCCTTGCCGCGGGTGGCCAGCCAGGGCGCAGCCAGGGAACTGGCCAGTTGCACAATCACCGAACCGGAAAGCACCAGGCCCGCCTGGGTGGCGCTCAGGCCACGGCCGATCAGGATCGACGGCAGCCAGCCAAACACAATGTACGCCAGGGAGGATTGCAGGCCCATGTACAGGGTCACCTGCCAGGCCAGCGGATCACGCAACAAGCCCTTCACGCGATAGGCCACCTGGTGCGCGCCGTGTTTCTGGCCGACCTGTGGCAACCAGAACAACGCCGCGACCAACGCCGGGAGAATCCAGAACCCCAGGCCGATGTTCCAGCTGTCGCCGAAGTAATGACTCAGGGGCACCGTGGATCCCGCCGCCAGCGCTGCACCCAGGCACAGGGCCATGGTGTACACGCCGGTCATGGTGCCGGCCTGTTTGGCGAAATCGCGCTTGACGATACCGGGCAACAGCACCCCGATGATGCCGATACTCGCGCCCGCCAGCAGGCTGCCGGCGAACAGCCCGGCCTCACCGAATGAACTGCGCAGGATGATGCCGCCGGCCAGGGTCAGCAGAATGCCCAGCACCACCCGCTCGGCGCCAAAACGTCGGGCCAGGATCGGAGCCAGT
>NZ_JACARK010001117.1:0-1133 GCF_013386655.1 Pseudomonas sp. K5002
CCAGCGCGCCGGCGCGCTGCCAGTAACCGCGCTGCCATTCCCGCACGCGGGCCTGCGGCCAACTGAGGAAGGCGTCCTTGAACAGGCACGTGATGTCGTAGGTCACCGGGCCGTAGACCGCATCCTGGAAGTCCAGCACGCCGGGATTCGGCTCGCTGATCATCAGGTTGCGCGGCATATAGTCGCGATGCACCAGGACCTTGGGCTGGGCCAGGGCGCTGTCAATCAGGTGTTCGCTGACGCGTTGCCACAGGCCAAGCTGCCGGGCGTCAAACTCGATGCCCAGCTCCCGGCGAACGTACCATTCAGGAAACAATTCCAGCTCCCGACGCAACAGCGCGACGTCATAACTGGGCAACGGGGCTTCCATCGGCAATTGCTGGAAAGCCAGCAATGCGTCGATGGCATCGGCGAACAATTGATCGGCATTTTCAGCCGTAATCACGTCCAGATAGGTTTTTTTCCCCAGGTCGTTCAGCAAAAGAAAGCCGCGAAGCAGATCTTGCGCATAAATTTTCGGAACATTTATTCCCGATTGACCGAGTAAATGAGCGATATCGACGAAAGGTTTGCAGTTTTCCTGGGGGGGTGGAGCGTCCATCACGACAAAACTGCGACCTCCTCCCTCCCACCGGAAGTAACGCCTGAAACTCGCGTCACTGCTGGCCGCAGTCAACGTGGCCGGGGGTACGACACCCCAGCCCTGGGTGGTAAAGAGGCCTGGCAATTGCTCATCAAGCCAGACTTTCAGCTGTTGCAAACGTAGATCTTGGTCGGGCATTACAAGGGTCTCCGACGGCGCTAGCCGTCAAGCGGGTCATGCTTTATTATCACGCATCTTTTTCAGACCATCGAGAGGCGTGCGGCCCACACCGCGGGCAGATGGCACGCAGGAAGCCCGGACTAATAAGATGGCATTGAAATCCCCCGCGTTTCGTAGAAAATTTCCGTTGCTGGTAACCGGCAGTCTGCTGGCCATGCAACCTTTCGCCACCTCATTCGTGGTCGCCGCGGAACAGTATGACTGCTCAGTCTCTGCTTCGGGTGCCTGGGATTGCGCGCCGAAAACGGCCGCAGCCCCGCTGCCACCGCGCCCGGTGCATGACGGCAGTGCCGTCAGCTCTGCCAGTGGC
>NZ_JACARK010001118.1:0-4325 GCF_013386655.1 Pseudomonas sp. K5002
CAGAAGTTCAGCGGCCACATTCCGGCCTTGGCCAGGAAGGCGACGGCGAGGATGCCCGCACCGGCATGCAGCAGGCCGCGATCGGCTTCCGGCACCAGGGGGATTTTCAGTGCCAGGTCGGCAAAGTTCAGGGTACCGGTGACGCCATAGATCAGCGCCGCGCCAATCAGGAACAAGGTCGAGGCCAGCAGGTTGATCGAGATGTAATGCAGCCCCGCCGACACCCGCGCCCGGCCGGAACCGTGGAGCATCAGGCCGTAGGACGCCGCCAGCAGCACTTCGAAAAACACGAACAGGTTGAACAGGTCGGCGGTCAGAAAGGCGCCATACAGGCCCATCAGCTGAATCTGGAACAGCGCATGGAAACTGGTGCCGGCGCGGTCCCAACGGGCCATGGCGAACAGCAGGGCGCTGACGCCAATGATCCCGGTGAGCACCAGCATCATCGCCGAGAGTTGGTCCACCACCAGCACGATGCCGAACGGCACCTGCCAGTTGCCCGGCAGGTACACACCGATGGAGCCGGGGCCGCCTTTCTGGGTCCAGTACAGCAACAGCACGGCGATGCCCAGGCCCACCATGCTGGAGAACAGGTTGATCCGCGCCTTGAGCGGGCGGTGCTTCTCGCCGAGCATCAGCATCAGCGCGGCGGTCAGCAACGGCAGCAGGATCGGCGCGATGATCAGTTGATTCATCCAGGTCATTCCTTGGGCTCCCGGCCGTCCACATGGTCAGTGCCGGTCAGGCCCCGGGATGCCAGCAGCACCACCAGGAACAGTGCGGTCATGGCGAAGCTGATCACGATTGCCGTCAGCACCAGGGCCTGGGGCAGCGGATCGGTGTAGTTGAGCAAGTCTTGCGGCACGCCATCCTTGATGATCGGCTCCTTGCCGATGAACAGGCTGCCCATGCTGAAGATGAACAGGTTGACCCCGTAGGAGAGCAGGCACAGGCCCATCACCACCTGGAACGTCCGTGGCCGCAGGATCAGCCAGACGCCGGAGGCCGCCAGGACCCCAATGGCAATTGCGATGACTTCTTCCATCAGGCGGCTCCTCCTGGGCTGGCAACGGCTTTCGCCTGGTTACTGGGTTTATGGGCGCGCACCGATTGGTGGCCGAGGGCGGTGAGCATCAGCAAGGTCGAGCCGACCACCATGGCGTACACACCGACGTCGAAGAACAGCGCGCTGGCGACGTGGATGTCCCCCAGCACCGGCAGGCTGAAGTGCCAGGTGTGCGTGGTGAGGAACGGGTAGCCGGCGAGCAGTGCGCCCAGCCCGGTCAGGGTTGCCGACAACAAGCCAAAGCCCATCCAGCGCATCGGCCGCAGGCTCATCTGCGCCTCGACCCACTGGGTACCGGCGACCATGTATTGCAGGATGAACGCGACGGACATCACCAGGCCGGCGACAAACCCGCCGCCCGGTTGGTTGTGCCCACGCATGAACAGGTAGAACGAGACAACCAGCGCAATCGGCAGCAGCAGGCGCACCAGCACCGCCGGCACCATCATGAAGCCCAGGGCGGTGTCGCTGGCCTGGCGCGGGTTGATCAGGTCTGTGGCCACGTCGGGTGCCAGTTGGCGCTGTTGCGCGGGCAATTCCATGCTTTCCTTCGACGGGCGGAAGCGGCGCAGCAGGGCGTAGACGGTCAGCGCCACGGCGCCGAGCACGGTGATTTCACCGAGAGTGTCGAAGCCCCGGAAGTCCACCAGCATCACGTTCACCACATTGCTGCCACCGCCTTCTGGCAGGGCACGGCTGAGGTAGAAGGAGGAGATGTCGTTGGGCGTCTGGCGGGTCAGCATCGCGTAGGAGAGCAGCGCCATGCCGCCACCGACCACGGTGGACAGGAGGAAGTCCCGCAGGCGGCGGATGCGTGCCTTGCGCAGCGAGCTGGGCAGTGGGGAAACTTCTTCGATCCGCCGTGGCAGCCATCGCAGGCCCAGCAGGATCAGCACGGTGGTGACCACTTCCACCACCAGTTGCGTCAGCGCCAGGTCTGGCGCCGAGAACCAGACGAAGGTCACGCAGGTCACCATCCCGCACACGCTGACCATGGTCAGGGCTGCCAGCCGGTGGTACTTGGCTTGCCAGGCGGCGCCCAGGGCGCAGGCGATTGCCAGCAGCCACAGGGTGACGAACACGATGGAGCCCGGGATCTTCGGCCGGTCGCCCCAACTGATGCCGCTGTAGAGCATCGGGATCAACCCGGCGATCACCGCCGCCAGCACCAGCAGGAACAGCTGGGTTTGCAGGCGTTTGGTGCTGATGCGTTTTTCGATCTTGCGCACCCCGCGCATCATCACCACCAGGCAGCGCTCGAAGCCGCGCTTGCCATTGAAGTAGCTGATGATCGGCGGGTATTTGAAGCGGCCCAACTTGAGTTGCTTGCGCAGCAGCAGATAGAGCACCACGCCGCCGGACATGGCCACCAGGCTCATGATCATCGGCGCGTTCCAGCCGTGCCAGATGGCGAGGCTGTATTCCGGCAGTTCGCCGCCGACCACCGGCAGGGCCGCTGCGGCGAGGATCGAACCGACCACCTGGGCCGGGAAAATCCCCACCAGCAGGCAGGTAAACACCAGCAACTCCACCGGCGCACGCATCCAGCGTGGCGGCTCGTGCGGGGTGTGGGGCAGGTTGGTGGCCTTGGGGCCGAAGAACACATCCACGGTAAAGCGCAGGGCATAGGCCACGCTGAAGGTACCGGCGATGGTGGCGATGACCGGCAGGGCGATTTCCACCCAGGCGGTGGCGGAGATAAATACGGTCTCGGCGAAGAACATTTCCTTGGACAGGAAACCGTTGAGCAGCGGCACGCCGGCCATGGACGCACTGGCGACCATCGCCAGGGTGGCGGTAAACGGAATCAGCTTGAACAGGCCGCTGAGCTTGCGGATGTCACGGGTGCCGCTTTCGTGGTCGATGATCCCCGCCGCCATGAACAGCGACGCCTTGAAAGTGGCGTGGTTAAGGATATGGAATACGGCGGCGACAGCGGCCAGCGGGCTGTTGAGGCCCAGCAGCAAAGTGATCAGCCCGAGGTGGCTGATGGTGGAGTAGGCCAGCAGGCCCTTGAGATCGTTCTGGAACATGGCGCAATAAGCGCCGAGCAGCAGGGTAATGGCGCCGGCACCGCCGACAATCCAGAACCACTCTTCGCTGCCGGACAGCGACGGCCACAGGCGGGCCAGCAGGAACACGCCGGCCTTCACCATCGTTGCCGAGTGCAGGTAGGCCGACACCGGCGTCGGTGCAGCCATGGCGTGGGGCAGCCAGAAGTGGAAGGGGAATTGCGCGCTTTTGCTCAGGGCGCCGATCAGCACCAGGGCGAGCATGATCGGGTACAACGAATGGGCACGGATTTGATCACCGGCAGCCAGGACCTGGTCCAGGTCGTAGCTGCCGACGATATGCCCGAGCAGCATCACCCCCGCCAGCAGGCACAAGCCGCCCGCGCCGGTGACCATCAGCGCCATATAGGCGCCACGCCGGGCATCGGCGCGGTGGTGCCAGTAGCCGATCAGCAGGAACGAGAACAGGCTGGTGAGCTCCCAGAAAAACACGATCTGGATCAGGTTGCCGGAGATCACCAGGCCGAGCATCGCACCCATGAAGGCCAGGAAAAACGCGAAGAAGCGCGGCACCGGGTCTTCCGGCGACATGTAATACCGGGCGTACAGCGACACCAGGGTCCCGATGCCCAGCACCAGCATCGAGAACAACCAGGCAAAACCGTCCATGCGCAATACGAAGTTCAGCCCGAGGCTGGGCAACCACATGAATTCTTCACGTATCACGCCACCATGGGCGATCTGGGGGTAGAGCAGGGCGACTTGAACCGTCCCGACCAGGGCCACAAGGCCGGCCAGCATGGACTCTGTGTTGCGTGCGTTGTGCGGCAGCAAGGCCGCCAGACAGCTGCCGATAAAAGGCAGAAGCAGTAGAACTATCAGGGACATAGGCTTCTAATCTGCGGGAGTTTGGGATGCATCATACGTGCCGGAATCTTGATCACCAAACGGCAAGATGTGGCAGGATCCTACAAGGTAGGCTGAAAAAGGCTGTTTGGCATTGTTTCAATGCCCGTATCCAGGGCAGGTATGCTGTTCAGAGGTTTTTTTCAGCCTGTTGCATAAGGACGTGTGATGACCCAGCGATTGCTCCACCTTGACCATGTCGCCTGCCGCCTGCCGGATGGACGCAGCCTGTTCGACAATCTGAACCATGCCTTCAGCGCCCGGGCGACCGGCCTCGTGGGGGCCAACGGGACGGGCAAGTCCTTGCTGGGCGCAATGCTCGCGGGCACCCTGCAGCCCAC
>NZ_JACARK010001119.1:0-1939 GCF_013386655.1 Pseudomonas sp. K5002
GCCACGTTTCCCTGACCCGACTCGCACCGGACCTGAAGCCGCGCACGCTGATCGTCAACGGCGCCTCCAAGGGCTACGCCATGACCGGCTGGCGCCTGGGTTTCGGTGCCGGTCCGGCCTGGTTGATCGCGGCCATTGCCAAGCTGCTTTCGCAAACCACCACCTGTCCCAGTTCCCTCAGCCAGGCTGCCGCAGTGGCCGCCTTCGCCGGCGACCAGGCGCCCATCGCCGGGATGCGCGAGGTGTACCAGCAACGCCGCGAACGCATGCTGGGCCTGCTTGAAGACATTCCCGGCGTGAGCTTCACGCCACCGGATGGCGCGTTCTACGTGTTCGCCAACGTCGCCGGGCTGATGGGCAAGACCACCGCCCACGGCGAGCGGATCGACAGTGACACCCAACTGGCCGAGCACCTGCTGCGGGAACACGGCCTGGCCACCGTAAGCGGCGCGGCGTACGGCATGTCGCCGTATATCCGCCTGTCGTTCGCCAGCTCGCTTGAAGTGATTGAAGAAGGTTGCCGTCGCCTGAATGAAGCGTGCCATCGATTGCGCTGACGGATACCCACCCCACCCGGCGGCCACGGACGGCCGCTCATTGACTGCCTAGAACAACACTCATAATCATTGATATAAATGAGGCATTCCCATGCACAAGCCCCGCATCGCGCTGGTCTGGCAAATCCTGATCGGCTTGCTCGCCGGCATCGCCATCGGCGCCCTGCTGCACCGTTTTCCCGAATCCCGGCCGTGGCTGGTGGACAACCTGCTGCAACCGGCGGGCGATATCTTTATCAAGCTGATGAAGATGATCGTCGTGCCCATCGTGTTTGCCTGCATGGTGGTGGGCATTGCCGGGCACGGTGACGGTAAATCCCTGGGACGCATCGGGGCCAAGTCCCTGGGCTATTTCTTCTGCATCACCACCCTGGCGATCATCGTCGGGCTGGTGATGGGCAACCTGCTCCAGCCGGGCGCCGGTACCGAACTGGCCAGCCTGCAAGCGAGTGCCGTGACCCTGCCCACGAGCAGCGCCGGCGGTGGCCACAGCCTGGGGCAGATCATTGTCGGGATCATTCCGGACAACGTCATCAACGCCATGGCCCAGGGCAGCCTGCTGTCGGTGCTGTTCTTCGCGGTGATGTTTGGCCTCGGGGTTTCGCGCTTGCCCGCCGAGCGCAAGGACCCGGTGATTGCCCTGCTGCGCGGGGTGTCGGAGGCGATGTTCAAGGTCACGTCGATGATCATGGCCTACTCGCCCATCGGCGTGTTCGGGATGATCGCAGTGACCGTGGCCAACTTCGGTTTCAGCTCGCTGTTGCCGTTGGCCAAGCTGATCCTGGTCAGCTACGTGTCGATTGCTTTCTTCGTGCTGGTGGTGCTCAACCTGGTGGCGCGGCTGTGGGGGATCAACCTGTTTGCGTTGATGCGGCATATCAAGGATGAACTGATCCTGGCGTTCTCCACCGCCAGTTCGGCGGCGGTGATGCCGCAACTGATGAAGAAACTCGAAACCTACGGCGTGCCGCCTTCACTGGTGAGCTTTGTGGTGCCGGTGGGGTATTCGTTCAACCTGGACGGTGCGTCGCTGTTCCTGGGGATCGGCACGCTGTTTGTGGCGCAGCTGTATGGCATCGACCTGAGCCTTGGCGACCAGGCCCTGCTGGTGGTGACCATGGTGCTGACATCCAAGGGCGCGGCCGGGGTGCCGGGGTTCATGTTCGTGATTCTGTCGGCGACCCTGGCGAGTGCGGGCTTGCCGTTGGAGGGCATCGCCTTCATCGCCGGGGTGTATCGCCTGATGGAAATGCCGACCACCGCGCTGAACGTGCTGGGCAATGCCCTGGCACCGCTGGTGATCGCCAAGTGGGAAAGGCGTGAGAGCACCGCAGAAACCTGTGGCGAGGGAGCTTGCTCCCGCTGGGCCGCGAAGCGGCCCC
>NZ_JACARK010001120.1:0-4143 GCF_013386655.1 Pseudomonas sp. K5002
GACGTGTACCGCCTGCGCTGGCCGACCTTCGTCTGGCGCATCGCCCTGCCCGCTGCCGCGCCGCCGATCATCACCGGTTTTCGTATCAGCCTGACCCGCGCCTGGGTGGTGCTGGTGGCCACCGAACTGCTGGCGGCCGACAGCGGCCTGGGGCAGATGATCGAGATGGCCCGGCAGATGCTGCGCATCGACGTGGTGATGGTGGGTGTGGTGGTCACCGGGCTGATTGGTTTTGCCCTCGACTTTGGCTTTCGTTCACTGGAACAGCGGCTGTTTCGCTGGCAGACCCGCTAGGAGCCCGGCATGACCCTCTTGAAAAAATCCCGCGGCCTGTTGCTGCCGCTGCTGTTGATCCTCGCCTGGGAATACGCCTCGCGCCAGGACGCGGCCGGCGCCTACGCCTTTGTGCCGCTGTCGGCGATCGGCTCGGCGTTGCTGGAAATGCTCGGTAACGGCGAGTTGCTGGTCAACCTGCTGGCCAGCCTGGCCCGCACCAGTGGCGGCCTGGCCCTGGGCATCCTGTTCGGCGTGGTGCTGGGGGTGCTGATGGCGCTGTCGAGTGTGGCCAACCGTTTGATCGGCCCGCTGTTCCATTCGATTCGCCAGGTGCCGATGCTGGGCTGGATCCCGTTGATTGCCATGTGGTTCGGCAATGGCGAGTTCTCCAAGGTGCTGATCGTCAGCCTCGCGGCGTTCTACCCGATGGTGCTCAACACCTACCAGGGCTTCAGCCATGTGGAGCGGCGTTATCGTGAAGTCGGCCAGGTGCTGGTGCTCAGCCCGGTGCAGCAGTTCGTGCACGTGCTGTTGCCGGCGGCGTTGCCGAGCATCGCCACCGGAGTGTTGCATGCCCTCGCCTTCGCCTGGGTCACGGCGATCGGCAGTGAGCTGTTCCTGTCCTCCGGCGCCGGCCTGGGCAACCTGATGATGAATGCCGAGGCTGGCTCGCGCATGGAAGTGATCGTGCTCAGCGTGCTGTGCATCGGCCTGCTGGGCTACCTGATGAACCTGCTGTTTACCCGCCTCAGCCGCCACGTGCTGCGCTGGCGCAATATTCGTTGAAGGCCATGAACATGAACGCAATCGCCCACCACGCCCTCCACACCGCCGTGCAGACCGGCGCCCTGCAGATTCGCGGCCTGAACAAGGCCTATCGGATCGAAGGCAAGCCGCTGCCGGTGTTGCACAACATCAACCTCGACGTGCGGCCAGGGGAGTTTGTCAGCATCGTCGGCGCCAGCGGCTGCGGCAAATCCACCTTGCTGCGCCTGATTGTCGGGCTGGAGGCCGAGTACGAAGGCGATATCCTGCTGGACGGCCAGCGCATCGCCGCCACCAGCCTGGAGCGCGGCATTGTGTTCCAGGATCACCGCCTGTTCCCGTGGATGACCGTCAGCCAGAACATCGCCCTGGCCCTGAAAAACCACAACCTGCCCCAGTCCGAAAAGGATCGGCAAGTGGCCGAACATATCGCTCTGGTCAACCTCACCGGCTTTGAAAACGCCTACCCGCACCAGCTCTCCGGCGGCATGGCGCAACGTGCTGCAATCGCCCGGGCACTGATCAATAAACCCAAGGTACTGTTGCTCGATGAACCACTGGGCGCCCTCGACGCCCTGACCCGTGTGCACCTGCAGCGGGAGCTGCAACGGATCTGGGTGCAACAGCGCTGCACGGTGATCATGGTCACGCATGACATCGAAGAGGCGCTGTACCTGGGTGACCGGGTGATCGTGATGGACGCCCACCCGGGGCGGATCAAGCATGAAATCCGGGTGGACTTGCCACATCCGAGGGAGCGCAGTTCGCCGGTCTTGCAGGGCTACAAGGACCGGTTGCTGGAAGAGCTGGTCGGGCACTGAAGACAGTGGGCATGCCGAGCTTTACATTTTGTATAGTTATGGATATTTTATCCAGACAGCAAATGCAATGCGCTCGTGCCCGGTTCATTTTCAGAGGTCCTTTCCATGCAACTGTCTTCGTACCATGACGTGATCAAAGCCGCCGAACGCCTGGAGGGCTTCGCCAACCGCACGCCGGTGTTCACCTCGCGCACCCTCGATGCCGAGACCGGCGCCCAGGTGTTCATCAAATGCGAAAACCTGCAACGCACCGGTTCATTCAAGTTTCGCGGTGCGTTCAATGCGCTTTCCCGGTTTGACGAGGCGCAGCGCAAGGCCGGTGTAGTGGCGTTTTCCTCGGGCAATCACGCCCAAGGCATCGCACTGGCCGCCCGTCTGTTGCAGATGCCGGCCACCATCGTAATGCCCACCGACGCCCCGGCTGCCAAGGTCGCCGCCACCCGGGAATACGGCGCGACCGTGGTGTTCTACGACCGTATCACCGAAGACCGCGAGCAGATCGGCCGCACCCTGGCCGAGCAGCACGGCATGACGTTGATCCCCTCATACGACCACCCGGACGTGCTGGCCGGCCAGGGCACTGCCGCCAAGGAGCTGCTGGAATTCACCGGCCCACTGGATGCCTTGTTTGTCGGCCTGGGCGGTGGCGGCATGCTCTCCGGTACGGCATTGGCCACCCGTGCCTTGTCACCTGATTGCCTGCTGTACGGGGTCGAGCCCGAAGCCGGGAATGACGGCCAGCGCTCCTTCCAGACCGGCAGCATCGTGCACATCGACACGCCCGCGACCATCGCAGACGGCGCCCAGACGCAGCACCTTGGCAATCACACCTTCCCGATCATCCGCGAGAACGTGAATGACATCCTTACGGTCTCGGACGCCGAGTTAGTGGAGTCGATGAGGTTCTTCATGCAACGCATGAAGATGGTCGTGGAGCCCACCGGTTGCCTCGGCCTTGCGGCCTTGCGCAACCTCAAGCAGCA
Organism: Pseudomonas sp. K5002; assembly: GCF_013386655.1. NCBI lineage: Bacteria > Pseudomonadati > Pseudomonadota > Gammaproteobacteria > Pseudomonadales > Pseudomonadaceae > Pseudomonas > Pseudomonas sp. K5002. The sequence continues at coordinate 2,846 of NZ_JACARK010001120.1, forward strand.
GTTCCGGGGCCAGCGCGTGGGCATCATCGTGACCGGTGGCAACGTCGATATCGAGAAGTACGCGAGCCTGCTAAAGGGCTAAAACCTCTAACAAGAAAATACTGTGGCGAGCGTGCTTGCCACATGGCTTCCTGCTGCCTGCAATTTCTGCCGCCTATAAAAAATGCCCGGGTGTTCCCTGAGCGTTAACAACAAGAGGTGCTTATGAAAAATCGTTACCTGGCCCGGGCCATTGTGATTGCGATCATCCTTGGCGTGCTGGTGGGGGCCGTGCTGCATGCCCAACTGGACACCGACACCGCCAAGACCATCGCGGCTTACTTCAGCATGGTCACCGACGTGTTTTTGCGCCTGATCAAGATGGTCATCGCGCCGCTGGTGCTGGCGACGTTGATCAGTGGCGTGGCGAGCATGGCCGACAGCGGTTCCATCGGCCGTGTCGGGTTGAAGGCGATGACCTGGTTTTTGATTGCGTCCGTGGTATCGCTGCTGATCGGTTTGACATTGGCCAATCTGTTTCAGCCAGGCGCGGGGCTCAACCTGAGTGTGGCGGCCAACGGCAACAGCGGTTTGAACACCGCCAGCTTCAACCTGTCGGGTTTTTTGTCCCATGTATTCCCCCGCAGCATCGTCGAGGCCATGGGCAACAATGAGGTGCTGCAAATCGTGGTGTTTTCGTTGTTCTTCGGCGCAGCGCTGGCGTTCGTCAAGGGCAGCGCCAGGTCGCCGATCCTGCACGTGCTGGAAGAACTGACCCAGGTGATGTTCCGCATCACCGAATACGTGATGGTGATCGCGCCGCTGGCGGTGTTTGCCGCAATTGCCGCCACCATCAGCCTGTACGGGCTGGGGATGGTGGTCAGCTTTGGCAAGTTGATCGCGCAGTTCTACCTGGGCCTGGCGGTGCTGTGGCTGGTGATCAGCGGCGTGGGTTACCTGGCGCTGGGCGCCCGTTTCAAACAGCTGTTGCAGTTGCTGCGCAGCCCGGTTTTGCTGGCGTTCTCCACCGCCAGCAGCGAGGCGGCCTACCCCAAGACCATCGCAGCCCTGGACAGCTTCGGCTCGCCCAAGCGCATCAACAGTTTTGTGCTGCCCCTGGGTTACTCGTTCAACCTCGACGGTTCGATGATGTACCAGGCGTTTATCGTGATGTTCATCGCCCAGGCCTATGGCATCGAGATGAGCTTCGGCCATCAGGTAATGATCCTACTGACCTTGCTCGTCATCAGCAAAGGCACCGCCGGCGTGGCGCGCGGCTCACTGGTGGTGCTCGCGGCGGGCCTGCCGATGGTCGGCCT
>NZ_JACARK010001121.1:0-1016 GCF_013386655.1 Pseudomonas sp. K5002
GACAGCGCGGTGGTCAGCGCGGCGCTGGTGCATGAGTTCGACTGGTCCTGGCAGGACTACGACCGCCTGGCCCAGGCGGCATTGGCCGGGCATATCATCGAATGCGGCGCGCAGTGCACCGGCGGCAACTTCACCGATTGGCGGGAGGTGCCGGACTACGAACACATCGGTTTCCCAATTGTGGAGGTCAGTGCCGACGGCCAGTTCACCGTCAGCAAGGTCGAGGGCACCGGCGGACTGATCAGCGAACTGAGCGTCGCCGAGCAACTGCTGTATGAAATCGGCGACCCGCGCGCCTACCTGTTGCCCGACGTGATCTGCGACTTCAGCCAGGTCAAGCTCCGGCAACAAGGCAAAAACCGCGTGCACCTGCACGGCGCCAAAGGCCTGCCGCCCACCGACCAATACAAGGTCAGCGCCACCTACCCGGATGGTTTTCGCTGCACCGCCAGTTGCCTGATCGCCGGGATCGACGCGGTGGCCAAGGCCGAGCGGGTCAGCCAGGCGATCATCAACAAGACCTCAGAGCTGTTCAGCCAGCGCGGCTGGGCGCCCTACACCGACATCAACATCGAACTGCTGGGCAGCGAAGCCACCTACGGCCCCCATGCCCAACGCCAGGACTGCCGCGAAGTGGTGGTGAAACTGGCGGTGCGTCACCCCAGCAAACAGGCGCTGGTGCTGTTCGCCCGGGAGATTGCCCAGGCGGCCACCGGCATGGCGCCGGGGCTCACCGGGATCGTCGGCGGGCGACCCACGGTGTACCCGCTGATTCGGTTGTTTTCATTCCTGATCGATAAACGCGCCTGCCAATTGCAGGTCGATTTCCTTGGCGAACGGCATGCCTGCGAATTGCCCGTCGCCAAACCGCTGAACACCTCGATCGCATTGATCGACCCGCCCAAACCCCAAGGCCGCGCCGACGCCAACGTGCCGCTGGTCAAGCTGGCCGTGGCCCGCTCCGGCGACAAGGGCAACCACAGCAACATCGGGGTGATCGCCCGCGAGCCCGAGTA
>NZ_JACARK010001122.1:0-1402 GCF_013386655.1 Pseudomonas sp. K5002
CCGGCCATCAGCATGGCGTTGACGGGGTTTTCCAACCCGGCGCTGGCGCTGGTGGCCGGCGCGTTGTTTATCGCCGCAGCCATGACCCATACCGGGCTGGACCGGCGCATCGCGTTGGTCACCCTGACCCGCGTGGGTACCAGCACCCGGGGCATTCTCGTCGGGGCAGTTGCCGTGACCATCCTCTTGAGCCTGGTGGTGCCCAGCGCCACGGCCCGCAGTGCGTGTGTGGTGCCGATCATGATGGGGGTGATTGCCGCGTTTGGCGTGGACAAGCGTTCGAATATTGCGGCCGGGATCATGATCGTCGTGGCCCAGGGTACGAGCATCTGGAACGTCGGTATCCAGACGGCGGCGGCGCAGAACCTGCTGACGGTTGGCTTCATGGACAAGATGCTGGGGCAGCGGGTGTCGTGGATCGACTGGTTGATCGCCGGGGCGCCGTGGGCGCTGATCATGTCGGCGGTGTTGTTGTTTTTGGTGTTGAAGCTGCTGCCGCCGGAGAGTGACAGCATTCCCGGAGGCAAGGAGGCGGTGGCGCAATCGCTGGTGGACATCGGGCCGATGACGGGGCCGCAGAAGCGCTTGCTGACGGTGTCGGTGCTGCTGTTGCTGGCGTGGGCGACTGAGGGGCGGTTGCACAGCTTTGATACGACCTCGACGACGTATGCCGGGCTGGTGTTCTTGCTGATGCCGGGGATCGGGGTGATGACCTGGAAGGATGTGCAGTCGCGGATTCCGTGGGGCACGGTGATTGTGTTTGGGGTTGGCATCAGCCTGGGTACGGCGTTGCTGACCACCCAGGCGGGGCAGTGGCTGGGATCGCAGGTGGTGGCGCATACCGGGTTGTACCAGGTGGGGACGCTGGGGGTGTTTGCGATTCTGGGGGCGTTTTTGATCGTGATTCATTTGGGGTTTGCCAGTGCCACGGCGTTGACCTCGGCGTTGTTGCCGATTTTGATTGCGGTGTTGCAGACGTTGCCCGGGGAGTTCAGTCGGCTGGGGATGACGATGCTCCTGGGGTTTGTAATGAGCTACGGGTTTATCCTGCCCATCAATGCGCCGCAGAATATGGTGTGTTTGGGGACCGGCACGTTTACGGCGCGGCAGTTTGCCAAGGTCGGGATTTTGGTGACGTTGATTGGATATGGGTTGATGTTGGTATTTGCGGCTACGTATTGGAGTTGGTTGGGGTGGATTTGAGGTGGGGGCATATCCGTTATTTCGGTAACGGCCGCTTATGGTTCCGCTCTTACAGCGGCCCGCTTCGCACTGCCTGCGTTCGGCCTCGGGCTCATTGGGGCAGTCAGATCAAGGTCAAAAGCAAAAGCACAGCGGCCTCCCGGCCGGCTTGAGTGTTAAAAACAGAGGCAAGATCCAGGGCGAAAGCAGAGCTGCTTTT
>NZ_JACARK010001123.1:0-921 GCF_013386655.1 Pseudomonas sp. K5002
GCCCCGGCGATCCGGAACTGATTACCCTCAAAGCCCTGCGCCTGCTGCGCGAATCGCCGGTGGTGGCGTACTTCGTGGCCAAGGGCAAGAAGGGCAACGCCTTCGGCATCATCGAAGACCATTTGGTGCCCCAGCAAACCCTGATGCCGCTGGTGTACCCGGTGACCACTGAAGTGTTGCCGGCGCCGCTGTCCTACGAGCAAGTGATCAGCGATTTCTACGACACCGCCAGTGTCGACGTTGCGGCACATCTGGACGCGGGGCGCGATGTGGCGGTGATCTGTGAAGGCGACCCGTTCTTCTACGGCTCCTACATGTATTTGCACGACCGCCTGGCCGAGCGCTACGAAGCCCAGGTGATCCCGGGTGTGTGCTCGATGCTCGGTGGCGCCTCTGTACTGGGCGCACCGTTGGTGTACCGCAACCAGAGCCTGTCGGTGCTTTCCGGCGTGCTGCCCCATGACGAACTCAAGCGTCGCCTGGCGGATGCCGACGCGGCGGTGATCATGAAGCTGGGGCGCAACTTCACCAAGGTGCGTCAGGTACTGGAAGAATTGGGATTGGCGAGCCGGGCGTTGTACGTCGAGCGCGCGACCATGGCCAATCAGAAAATCGTCGCCCTGGATCAGGTCGATCCGACGTCCTCGCCGTATTTCTCGTTGATCATCGTTCCCGGTGAAAGGTGGCAAGGCTGATGACGGCTCCCGCGATTGTCATCCTGGGGCAGGGCAGCCTCGCCACGGCCCGCGCTATCCAGCAGGTGTATCCCGACTCACTGATCCACGGCCTGGCCGGGCGGGTCGAGGGCGCCGATCAGGCCTATAACGAATTCGGCGCCACAGTGCGCCAGTTGTATCAACAGGGCACGCCGATCATCGCGCTGTGTGCCGCCGGGATTGTGATCCGCACCCTGGCGCCGCT
>NZ_JACARK010000113.1:0-2060 GCF_013386655.1 Pseudomonas sp. K5002
AGGATCGACACGCCCACCCGCCGCGCCACGGTAAACGCGATCGGCACCAGCAACACAAAACCGACCTCGAAAAACAGCGGCAGCCCCACCAGGAACGCGATACACACCATTGCCCAGTGCGCGTTACGCTCGCCGAACCGGTTGATCAGCGTGCGCGCCACCTGCTCGGCGCCACCGGACTCGGCCATCATCTTGCCGAGCATGGTGCCCAGCGCGACCACCAGCGCAATATGCCCCAGCGTCTTGCCGACGCCCGCCTCGTAGGAGCCCATGATCGTGTCCGCCGGCATCCCGGCCAACAGCGCCAGGCCGATAGACACCAGGGTGATGACGATAAACGGGTTGAGCCGGTAACGCGCGATCAATACGATCAATGCAATGATGGCGATGGCGGCGTAGATCAACAGCCAATACCCCGGTGATGCGGCCATGCGGTACTCCTCGGAAAGGGTCACGTCGAATAGGTTGTGAAAGTCATAAATCATTACCGAGGTGCATTTTCAATTTTTATGAAAGTAATTTTCGCCCACAGACAAGCCCTGTCGCGCAGGGATATGCCCAGGGTCAGTGGATGAAAATTCAGGGGGCGTTCTTACATGAAGATCGCCGGGGCTGGAAACTCAACTGCGCAGGCCGAGTCTTAGACTGCACACCGACTCATGACCAGGAAAACCCAGAATGAATCGTAACCCCCTGCTTGTTCCTTTCGCCGCCGGCGCACTGTTGCTGGCCTTGTGCGGCACGGCCTCGGCCGATGAGAACCCGGCACTGAAAAAATGCATGGACGGCGCCAACACCACCGCCGACATGGTCGATTGCAACGCCAAGGAAACCAAGGTGCAGGACGCGCGCCTGAATACCGCCTACAAAACCGCGATGACGGCGATGGAAGGCAACCGCAAGCAGCAGTTGCAGGACGTCCAGCGCCAGTGGCTCAAGTTTCGCGATGCCAATTGCGGCTTCATCGGCTCGGCCACCGGCGGCACCATTGATCAGGTCAACGGCTCCGGCTGCGTGCTGGACATGACCCAGACCCGCGCCCAGGAATTGGAAAACCTGGTCGGACCATGATCGTTCCCACGCTCTGCGTGGGAATGCATCCTGTGACGCTCCGCGTCACGATTTTAAGAGCGGACGCGGAGCGTCCAAAGCGGCGTTCCCACGCAGAGCGTGGGAACGATCATCGCACTTCAACAACGGTCAGTCGTGCTGCACCCGGGCCCGCTTGAGCAGTTTGCGGCAGCGCTCGGACAGGTGCAGTACCCGCAAATGCTTGCCGGCCTTGGTGTAGCGCTCGCGCAAGGTCATCAACGCAGCAATCGCCGAATAGTCGACGAAGCTCAAGTGACGGCAATCCAGCGTCACCTGGGCCGGGTCGTTGGCCGGATCGAAGCGATTCAAAAACGGCGTGGTCGAGGCAAAAAACAGCGTGCCGTGCACCCGATAGAGTTTGCTGCCGTCCGCTTCCATGTGCTCATCCGCGTACAGCTCGCGCGCCTGCTGCCAGGCGAAGTTCAGCGCCGCAATCACAATCCCGCACAGCACCGCCGTCGCCAGGTCGGTGAACACGGTAATCACCGTCACCGCCATGATCACCAGCACGTCGTTGAGCGGCACCTTGTTGATCACCCGCAGGGACGCCCAGGCAAAGGTCTGCTGGGACACCACAAACATCACCCCCACCAGCGCCGCCAGCGGAATGCGCTCGATCAGCGGTGACAGAAACAGAATGAACAACAGGATCATCACCCCGGCAAATACCCCGGAGAAGCGCCCGCGCCCGCCGGAGCTGAGGTTGATCACGGTTTGCCCGATCATCGCGCAGCCGCCCATGCCGCCGAACAGGCCCGAGACCATGTTGGCGGCACCCAAGGCCACGCTTTCGCGGTCCGGGTAGCCGCGGGTTTCGGTGATTTCGTCGGTGAGGTTGAGGGTCAGCAGGGTTTCCAGCAGGCCGACCATGGCCATCAGGATCGCGTAGGGCGCGATGATGTGCAGGGTTTCGAGGGTCCAGGGAATCTGTGGCAGCGCGAAGGTCGGCAGGCCGCCGGCGATGTGGG
>NZ_JACARK010001124.1:0-505 GCF_013386655.1 Pseudomonas sp. K5002
GAGCAAGCGCACGGCGGCCAGGCGCACGGCCGGGTCGGGGTCTACCAGTTGCAGGTTGGCCAGGGCGAGACTGAGGGCTGTGTGTACGTCATCATTGGTTTCGCCGGCGAGTTGCTGGTCGAGGAATTTCAGCTGCGCAGGTTGTGCACTTTTTTGCAGAGTCTGGGCGGCGGCAAGGCGCACCTTGGGGTCGGCAGCGAGCAATTCCTGGCTGGCTTGCACGTTGTCGATCAGGCCGCGCAGGCGGTTGTTCAGGCGTACGGTCTTGGTTTCGCCGTTGACGCTGATCTGGCCTTGTTGCAGGGCGTCCACCAGCTCGATGCGCGCCGGGTCGGGCTGGGCGGCCCAGTCCTGGAGCAGCTTGGCTTGTTGCATCGGGTTGGCGTTGATGAAGTCTTCGGCGTCGCTGGCGTGTGCGGCGAGGGGCAGCAACAGCAGGGCGGCGAGGATGAAGCGGTATAGGGCAGTGGGCATGGCAGTTTCCTATAGATCGTTCCCACGCTCT
>NZ_JACARK010001124.1:537-1952 GCF_013386655.1 Pseudomonas sp. K5002
AGCGTGGGAACGATCAGTGCGGCGGTCTTAGTTGCTCTTGACGGCGTAATCCGGCTTCTTGTCATTCCCCGGAATGTACGGGCTCCATGGCTGCGCCCGAATCGGCTCCTGGGTCTGCCACACCACCGAGAACTGCCCGTCAGACTGGATCTCGCCGATCATCACCGGCTTGTGCAGGTGGTGGTTGGTCTTGTCCATGGTCAGGGTGAAACCGGACGGCGCGGCAAAGGTCTGCCCGGCCATGGCTTCACGCACTTTGTCGACGTCGGTGGACTTGGCTTTCTCCACCGCCTGCGCCCACATGTGGATGCCCACGTAGGTGGCTTCCATCGGGTCGTTGGTCACGGCTTTGTCCGCGCCCGGCAGGTTGTGGGCCTTGGCGTAGGCTTTCCAGTCTGCGACGAATTTCTTGTTCACCGGGTTCTCCACCGACTGGAAGTAGTTCCAGGCGGCGAGGTTGCCCACCAGCGGCTTGGTGTCGATGCCGCGCAGTTCTTCTTCACCCACGGAGAAGGCGACGACCGGTACGTCGGTAGCCTTCAGGCCCTGGTTGGCCAGCTCTTTGTAGAACGGCACGTTGGAGTCGCCGTTCACGGTGGAGATCACTGCGGTCTTGCCACCGGCGGAGAATTTTTTGATGTTGGCCACGATGGTCTGGTAATCGCTGTGGCCGAACGGGGTGTAGACCTCTTCGATGTCTTTATCCGCTACGCCTTTGGAGTGCAGGAACGAACGCAGAATCTTGTTGGTGGTGCGCGGGTACACGTAGTCGGTGCCCAGCAGGAAGAAGCGCTTGGCGCCGCCGCCTTCTTCGCTCATCAGGTATTCCACCGCCGGGATCGCCTGCTGGTTCGGCGCCGCACCGGTATAGAACACGTTCGGCGACATCTCTTCGCCTTCGTATTGCACCGGGTAGAACAGCAGGCCGTTGAGTTCTTCGAACACCGGCAATACCGATTTACGCGACACCGAGGTCCAGCAACCGAACACCACGGCGACCTTGTCCTGGGTCAGCAACTGGCGGCCCTTCTCAGCGAACAGCGGCCAGTTGGAAGCCGGGTCCACCACTACCGGTTCGAGCATCTTGCCGTTCACGCCGCCCTTGGCGTTGATCTCGTCGATGGTCATCAGCGCCATGTCTTTGAGCGAGGTCTCGGAGATCGCCATGGTCCCGGACAGCGAGTGCAGGATGCCGACCTTGATGGTCTCGGCGGCCTGTACCGTCCAGGTCATGCCCATCGCGGCGATGGATGCCGACAGTGTGAAAGCCTTGATCAAGCTGCGACGCTTCATTGTGCAATCTCCATGACTCAATGATGTGATGAGGGAGTGATTGCAAAGGCTGTGCCGGGGCGCGCAATCGTGGTGCGCGCGAGCCGTGACCGGGCTGTGGGGGTGGGCGATGCACCAATGCG
>NZ_JACARK010001125.1:0-1491 GCF_013386655.1 Pseudomonas sp. K5002
TGGTGGGGCAAAGACCTTTTGGTTACTTTTGGGGCGTTTGCCAAAAGTGACCCGCTGTAAGAGCGGAACCATAATCCGCCGTTACCGAAGAAACGGATATGCACACCATCACTCCGGCAAAGGAATCACCCGCAACGGCCGCACCGACTTATAAGAAAAACTCGAGTAAATTTCCTTAACACACGGCAACCCCTGCAACACCTCCCGCGCAAACTCCCCAAACGTCTCCAGATCCTTCGCCACCACTTCCAACAAAAAATCATACCGCCCCGAAACGTTATGACACGCCACAATCTCGGGAATCTCCAGCAACCTTTGCTCAAACGCCCGGGCAACTTCCCGGGAGTGCGTATCCATCATGATGCTGACAAACGCCGTCACCCCATACCCCAACGCCTTGGGCGACAGGATCGCCTGATAACCGCCGATCACCCCGCTGTCCTCAAGGTTCTTCACCCGCCGCCAACACGGCGAAGTGGTCAGCGACACCCGCTCCGCCAACTCCGCCACCGTCAACCGCGCATTACCCTGCAAGGCGTTTAAAAGTGCCTTGTCAGTCCGATCCAGATGCATGGGCATATCTTGCCTCAAAACGTCGTTTTTATTGTTTTTCATCCCAATCTACCGGCTTTTCCCAGCAAACTATGGAACGTTCGGCCGCCGTTATAAGCATAGCATTGTAGGAAATAAGGAGCGTCCGACCATGAAAAATAAACACAACACGTTCGGCTTTTCCACCCGCGCCATCCACCACGGCTATGACCCCCAGGACCACCACGGCGCCCTCGTGCCGCCCATCTACCTGTCGGCAACCTTCGCCTTCCCCACCGCCGAATACGGAGCCGCCTGCTTCGCCGGCGAAGAGAGCGGACACTTCTACACCCGCATCTCCAACCCCACCCTGGCCCTGCTGGAATCGCGCATGGCCACCCTGGAAAACGGCGAAGCCGCCGTCGCCTTCAGCTCCGGCATGGGCGCAATTGCCGCGACGTTCTGGACCCTGCTGCGCCCAGGTGATGAAATCATCGTCAGCCAGACCCTCTACGGCTGCACCTTCGCCCTGCTGCACCACGGCATCGGCGAATTCGGCATCAAGGTGCGCCACGTCGACCTCACCGACCTGAACGCCCTGAGCGAGGCCATCAACCCGGCCACGCGCATGATCTACTTCGAAACCCCGGCCAACCCCAACCTGCAACTGGTGGACATCGCCGCCGTCGCCGAGATCGCCCACCGGCAACCCGGGATCACCGTGGTGGTGGACAACACCTACTGCACGCCCTACCTGCAACGCCCGCTGGAAATGGGCGCCGACGTGGTGGTGCACTCGGCCACCAAATACCTCAGTGGCCACGGCGATATCACCGCCGGCATCGCCGTCAGCAGCCAGGCCCTGGCCCAGCGCATTCGCCTGCAAGGGCTCAAGGACCTGACCGGTGCGGTGATGTCACCCCAGGACGCCGCCCTGCTGATGCGCGGCCTCAAGACCAT
>NZ_JACARK010001126.1:0-441 GCF_013386655.1 Pseudomonas sp. K5002
AAGCCCACCGAGGCGATGATCCGGGCCAGTTCCAGCTCTGCCAGCGGCGTCACTTCCGAAGGCTTGAGCACCACGCAGCAACCGGCCGCCAGCGCGGGGGCGAGTTTCCAGGCGGTGGTCACCATCGGGAAATTCCACGGCACGATCAGGCCCACCACGCCGCAGGGTTCACGGCGTACACGGGCGCTGAAATCCTCAGTGGGCAGTACCACCGGACGGTCCTGGGTGGCGTCCATTTCGTCGGCCAGGTTCGCGTAATAGGCAAAGGTGGCGATCACGTCATCCACATCGATGCCGGCTTCAAACAGCGGCTTGCCGTTGTTGCTCGATTGCAGTTGCATCAGGTGTTCACGCTCTGCGCTCACACCCTCGGCGATCTTGCGCAACAGCGCGGCGCGGTCGCGGCCGGTGCTTTTTGACCAGCCCGGGAAGGCCGCGCTG
>NZ_JACARK010001127.1:0-3386 GCF_013386655.1 Pseudomonas sp. K5002
GGTGTGCTTGAGGCCGAATACCCGCAGCTGTTCCGGCGTCGGGCCGACGAAGGCGATGCCTGCTGTTTCGCAGGCTTCGGCGAAGGCGGCGTTTTCCGATAGAAAGCCATAGCCGGGATGAATCGCGGTGGCGCCACAGGCCTTGGCCGTGGCGAGGATTTTCTCCACCGACAAATAGGTGCCGGCCGCCGCGCCTTCGCCCAGGCTGTAGGCCTCATCCGCTTGCTGGATATGCAGGCTCGCGGCATCGGCTTCGGAATACACCGCCACGCCCTTGACCGAAAGCTCACGCAAGGTGCGCAGGATGCGGCAGGCGATGGCGCCACGGTTGGCGATCAACAGTTTTTCGAACATGGCAAAACCCCGCAGGCCGATGAGTGCTCGGCCTTGTCCTGGGATGCGGGCCGTCCCGCAAATGTGGGTGGCGCTACGGTCGTCCGCAGCGCATGCAGTCAGTGTGGGAGGTGGAGTGTGGGAGCGGGCTTGCTCGCGAATGCGGTGGTTCAGTCAATACATCAGTCGCCTGATACGCCGCTTTCGCGAGCAAGCCCGCTCCCACACAATCTCGCTCCCACAGGTGATCTTCAGCGTTTTCGGAGGCACTGCCCGGCGCGAGCCTGGCACAGGGCGAACAACCACTGGCGCAACCGCTTGATCTTCAGTTCCATACCAGTAACTCCGCAGGGGTTGGGTTGTAGCCGTTGCACGGGTTGTTCAGTTGCGGGCAGTTGGAGATCAGTACGATCACGTCCATCTCGGCCCGCAGGTCGACGTACTTGCCGGGGGCGGAAATCCCGTCCTCGAAGGTCAACCCGCCATCGGCGGTCACCGGCACGTTCATGAAGAAATTGATGTTCGGCCCGATGTCGCTTTTACCCAGCCGGCCATCGTGGGCGCAGGCCCGCAGGTAGTTGTCGCGGCAGCTGTGCATGTAGCGTTTTTCCAGGGCGTAGCGCACGGTGTTGCTCTCTTGGGCGCAGGCGCCGCCAAGGGTGTCGTGGCGTCCGCAGGTGTCGTCGACGATGGTCAGCATCGGCTGGCCGAGGTTGGAATACAGCACGCTGCCGGTGCTCAGGTACACGCTGTTTTGCCGACGCAGGGTGCGCTGCACGTCGTAGCGTTCCCTGGGGTTTTTCAGGCTGTAGAACAGCGTGTCGACCGCCTGGTTGCCCTCAAGGTCGAGGATGCGCAGGGTCTGGCCGGCTTTGACTTCCATCAGCCAGGGTTCGCCGGCGGGAATGGTCGCGCGGTACACGGCCGCGTCCGGTTGTTTGGCGAGTGCGATAGACATGGCAGGTCCTCAGGCGAACAGACGGTCGGTGTTGATAAAGCCGCGCTCGTTTTCCGGGCGCGAGGTACGGCAGTGTTCGGCGACGCTTGGGTCGGCGTTCATCCAGCTGAGTTTCAGCGGCTGCGGCGCGTACTCGGGGTTGGGGTCCATGGGATGTTGCAGCGCGGTGAGCACCACCAGTGTGTCCATCGGTGCGTAGAGTTCGATGTAGTCGCCGGCCTTGGAGTGACCGGGGACAAAGTGCAGGCTGCCAGCTTCATCTACCGTGACTTTGCTGAACAGGTTGAGGGTCATCAGCAGGTCGGACAGCCCCAGGCCCCACTTGCCCAGTTCCACCAGCAGGTTGTCGGTGCCGTTGCGGTAGAAGCCGTTGCGCAGCTCTTGATAGCGGCCTTTGCCGTATTTTTCCGCGACCTCGGAGGCGCATGACACGCCGCCGATACTGTCACTCCAGCCGCAGGTGTCGGCGGTGATGGCAGCCAGCACGCGGCCCATGTCCGAGTACAGGCAATGGCCGTTGGTGAGCTTGGCGGTGTGTTGGCATTTGAGGCTGTCGGGCAGGTTCAGGCGCTCGGTTTTTTCATTGGCATTGAGCAGGGTCAGGCTGACGTTGGCGCCGCCGCGAATGTCGGTGAGGCGCAGCAGTTGGCCGCGCTTGAGTACAAAGGAACGGTGGCCGCCGCCGGGGAGCATTTCCTCGGCGAAAGGTGGGAACAATTGAGTTGAGTCGGTCATTTGGAAGTGGCTCCAAGTTCGGCGGCGATCGCCTTGCGGCGCTCGCTGTTCAAAGGGATGTCGTATGTGATGCGGGCGCCGTAGGCGCCGGGGGCGTGTGGGTCGAGGCGCACCTTGTCGAATACCAGCAAGCGGGTGCCGAGGCTGAAGCCTTCGCTGAGGTCGTGGGTGACCATGAACACCGTCAGCCTGGTTTCGCGCCACAGCTCCAGCAACAGCAGGTGCATGTCTTTGCGAATGCCCGGGTCGAGGGCGCCGAAGGGTTCGTCCAGCAGCAACACGCGGGGCTTCATGATCAGCGCCTGGGCGATGGCCAGCCGCTGCTGCATACCGCCGGAAAGCTGCGCCGGGTACTTGTCCAGGGCATGGCCCAAACCGACTTTATGCAGCAGCGCTGCGGCCTGTTCCCGGGCCTGTTTTTTCGCGCTGCCGAACAGGCGGCCGAGCAACGCTGAACGCGGCAACTCAAGGCCCAGCGCAACGTTGTCCAGCACCGTCAGATGCGGGAACACCGAGTAGCGCTGGAACACCACGCCACGGCTGGCATCGGGTTCGGCGGCGAGCGGTTTACCGTCCAGCAGGATCTCGCCATGGCTGGCGGTTTCCTGCCCCAGCAGCAGGCGCAGGAAGGTCGATTTGCCGCAACCGGAGGTGCCGACCAGGGTGCAGAATTCGCCTTCGGCCACGTGCAGGTTCAGGCGCTCCAATACCACCTGGTCGCCATAGCGCTGCCACACATTGTTGACGCTGATAAAACTCATGCCCGCGCTCCTTCGTACCAGGGGAACGCGCGCCGCGTCAGGGCCTTGAGGCCCCAGTCCATCAGCCAGGCCAGCAGGGTGATCCACACCACGTAGGGCAGGATCACGTCCATCGCCAGGTAGCGGCGCACCAGGAAGATCCGGTAACCCAAACCGTCGGTGGAGGCGATGGCTTCGGCTGCAATCAGGAACAGCCACGCCGAGCCGAGCATCAAGCGCAGGGAGATCAGCAAACGTGGCAGCAATTGCGGCAGCACCACCCGCAGCATCAGGGTCCAGGTGGAGGCGCCGAGGGTCTGTGCCTTCACCAGCAACTCCACGGGAATTTCCCGTGCCCGCTGTTCCAGGTCCCGCGCCAGGGCCGGGGTGATACCGATCACGATCAGCATCACTTTCGACAACTCCCCCAGCCCGAACACGATGAACAGGATCGGCAGGATCGCCAGCGGCGGCACCATCGACAGCACCGTCAGTAACGGCGACAACGGTGCGCCAAACAGCGGCAAGGTGCCGGCTGCAATGCCCAGGCACAGGCCGGCGAGGGCGCTGATGCCCAGGCCGATCGCCAGGCGGCGCAGGCTTGAGGCGCTGTCTTGCCA
>NZ_JACARK010001128.1:0-2143 GCF_013386655.1 Pseudomonas sp. K5002
GCCGCGAGGGTCTTTGGCGCGGCATCCGGCGCGCCCTGGTAGTCCGGCCCCACGGTACACGCCGTCAGCAGGCCGACGGTGAAGAGCAAGGGAAGTGAGCGATAAATCATGTTCGTTGGCCTGCCTGCGCCGCGCGCTTTTTCAGGATGAAGATCAGGGGAAGGCACGCCAGCATGGCGAGTCCCAGCACGTAGAACGCGTCGTTGTAGGCCATCACCGCCGCTTGTTGGGCGATGTCGTTGGCCAGATGACCGAGGGCCTGCAGCGAGGCGGTGGACGGGTCGCCGGTTTGCGCCAGGTAGCTGGCGGTATCGCTCGCCATTTGATCCTGGGTCAACTGGGTATTGGCCTGGATGCCTTCGCGCAACATGTCGTCGTGGAAGTGGCTGCGCCGGTCCATCAGTACGCCGAGCAACGCCAGCCCCAAGGTACCGCCGAGGTTGCGTGACATGTTGTAGAGCCCGGCCGCGTCACCCGCATCGCGGGTTTCCACCGAGCGCATCGACAGTTGGCTGAGGGGCATCATCACCAGGATCTGCCCAAAGCCCCGCAGGATCTGCGACCAGTAGAAATCATGGCCGACACTCTGGGCGGTGAGCTGGGTGTCGAGAAAGCAGCTGGCCCAGTACATCAACAAACCCACGCCGACCATCATCCGCAGGTCCAGGCGGCCAAGCATTCGCGGTAGGATCGGCATCAGCAGGAACGCCGGAATCCCCGACAGCAACATGATCGAACCCGACTGTTGCGCGTTATAGCCCGACAGGATGCCGAGGAACTGCGGCACCAGGTACGCCGTGCCATAGAGCCCGGCGCCGACCGCCGTGGCGATCAGCAGCACGCTGCCGAAGCTGCGGTTGAGCACCAGTTGCAGGCGCAGGATCGGCGTACTCGAGCGGACTTGCCCGACGGCAATCAGGAAGAAGCCGATCACCATCGTGATGCTCAACCAGATGATCAACTGCGAATCGAACCAGTGTTCGCGCTGGCCTTCTTCCAGCACCACGGTGAGTGAACTCAGGCCCATGGCCAGGCCAATGATGCCCAGCCAGTCGGCCTTGATGAATTGCTGGAGGTTCATGCGGTCGCTGGGCAGGCCGGTGATCAGCAAGGTGATCAAGGTAATGCTGACGGGCAAGTTGATGAAGAAGCACCAGCGCCAGTTGATATTTTCCGTGAGCCATCCGCCAATCACCGGGCCCAGCAGCGGGCCGAGGATCACCGTCATGCCGAACATCGTGGTGCCGATTGCCAACTGATGGGCAGGCAGGCGGGTGCGTACGATGGTCTGTGCGGTCGGGATCATCGCGCCGCCGGCAAAACCCTGGCCGATACGCCCGGCGATCATCGCGCCGAGGCTGGAAGACAACCCGCAGAACATCGAGAAAAACGTGAACATCAACGCGGTGCCGATCAGGAACCGGCGCAGGCCAAATACCCGGGTCAGCCAGGCGGCGAGGGGAATCATGACGATTTCCGACATCAGGTAACCGGTGGCGATCCACGTGCCCTCGGTACCGGTCGCGCCGATCTGGCCCTGGATCTGCGGCAGCGCCGAGTTGGTGATCGAGATGTCCAGGGTCGCCAGCAAGGCGCCCAGCGAGCCGGCGGCGACTGCGATCCAGTCGGTCAGCGAAGCGTTGCGCGGTTTGTCCGCGGGCACTTCGGTCAAGATGGCTTCAGCCATGGTTGGCGTCTGCCTTGTGGGTGCGGGTGTCGACTTCCACGGTGGCGGACAAGCCGGGCACCAGTGCCTGGCGCACGTCGTCATCCGATACATCCAGGGAAATCCGCACCGGCACGCGCTGCACGATCTTGGTGAAGTTGCCGGTGGCGTTGGACGGCGGCAGCAACGCGAACTGTGCGCCGGTGCCTGGGGACAGGCTGTCGATATGGCCCTGAATATCATGGCCTGGCAGTGCGTCCACATGCACGGTGACGGTCTGCCCGGCGCGCATCTCGCCGATCTGCGTTTCCTTGTAGTTGGCGGTCAGGTAGATCGCGCTCACCGGCACCACGGTCAACAAGCGTGTGCCTGGCTGCACGTATTGGCCGACGCGTACACCGCGATCAGCGACGCGGCCATCGAGCGGGCTGCGAATCACCGCGTCGTCCACGTCCAGCTGGCTCTGGGCTTCGCTGG
>NZ_JACARK010001129.1:0-2819 GCF_013386655.1 Pseudomonas sp. K5002
TCGCCGGGCTGGCCGGGGTCAACCTCTCGGTGGACCCGGCGCTGGTCAGCGGCCGCAACAGCAGCGGGTTGTCCGGCGAATACGGCGTCGAAGAAGGTTTCGCGCGCCTGCTCCAGGGCTCCGGCCTGCAACTGCAGCCAATGGGCGAGCAGGCCTATAGGCTGACCCCGATTCCCGAAGGCGGCAGCCTGCAACTGGCGCCCACCTCGATTCTCGGCACCACCGGCGATGCCGGCAGCGAGTCCTTTGCTGGTGGCCAGGTGGCGCGCCGTGGCTCCCAGGGCCTGCTGGGCTCGAAGGACTTCATGGATACCCCGTTCAGCATGACCACCTACACCAGCGCGGCAGTCAAGAACCAACAGGCGCGTACCCTTGGCGACCTGATTGCCAGCGACCCCTCGGTGCGCGCCACCAACCCGGCCGGCGGGCGCTATGAGCAATTCACCATTCGCGGCTTCAGCCTGTTCAACAGTGATGTCGCCTACAACGGCCTCTATGGCGTATTGCCGACCTACACCATCGACATGGAAATGGCCGAGCGCGTCGACATCATCAAAGGCCCCAGCCAGTTGATCAACGGCATCTCGCCACGGGGCAGCGTGGGCGGCGGGATCAACGTGGTGCCCAAGCGTGCCACCGACACACCCATCACCTCGCTCACCGGCAGTTGGGCCTCCGACAGCCAGGCGGGCGGAGCCGTGGACATAGGCCGGCGTTTTGGTGAAGACAATAAATTCGGCCTGCGTTTCAACGGCGTGAAGCAGTCCGGCGACACTGCCTGGGACGACCAGAGTGTCGACCGCGAAATGGCCGTGTTGGGCCTGGATTTTCGCGGTGAACGCCTGCGACTCTCCACCGACATCGGCCGCACCGAGCGCGACACCGACGCCCCCCAGGAACGTGTGCAAGTCGGGCCCGACGCCAGGGTGCCGAGTGCCAACGACGTACGCCACAACTACGCGCAGCCCTGGAGCAAGGCAAGCACCAACGACACCTTCGGCACGGTCAACGGCGAGTTTGATCTCAGCGACAACGTAATGCTCTACGGCGGCGTCGGTGCGCGCAAAAGCAACCATGACTTCCTGCGCCATGCAGTGTCGGTGGCCAACAACGCCGGCGATTTCAGCGTGCAGCCCCGCGACTTCACCCGCGATGAAAACGTGCGCACCGCCACGGCGGGCGTGCGCAACTGGTTCCATACCGGCCCGGTGAGCCATGAGGTCAACCTGGCGGCCAGCTACTTCTACATGGACTTCGAAAACGGCGGCGCGCGATATGCGCCGGGTTCGAGCAATATCTACAACCCTGTGGAAACCCCCGCGCCTGGCCGGCCAACGCGATTTGACTCGAAGGTCTACACCGAAAACCGTTTCAGCGGTGTGGCGTTGTCCGACACCCTGGGTTTTTTCGATGACCGGTTGCTGCTGACCCTCGGTGCGCGCTGGCAGCGGGTCAAGGTCGACGACTGGACCGATGACGTCAAAGGCGACACCGCCTACGACGAGGAAAAAATTTCACCGTCCGGCGGCATCCTGTTCAAGGCCACCGACAAGCTCTCGCTGTACGCCAACTACATGGAAGGCCTGAGCCAGGGCAAGGTCGCGCCGTCGGCGTCGGTCAACGATGACGAAATCTTCCCACCGTTCATCAGCCGTCAGGTCGAAGTCGGCGCCAAGTACGACGCCGGTGCGTTCGCGGTGACGGCCGCTGTATTCCGGATCAAGCAGCCGGCCTACGAGACCAACGCCACCACGCTGGTCTTCGGCCCCAATGGCAAGCGCCAGAACGATGGTGTGGAACTCAGCGTGTTCGGCGAGCCGCTCAAGGGTTTCCGCCTGCTGGGCGGGGTGATGTACATCGACAGCGAACTGACCCACACCACCAACGGCACCTACGACGGCAACCGCGCGCCGGCCACGCCCAAGTACAACGTCAACCTGGGCGCGGAGTGGGACGTGCCGACTGTTGAAGGCCTGACCCTGACCAGCCGCGGGATCTATTCCAGCTCGCAGTACCTGGACCAGTCCAACGTCAAGGAAATCGACGCCTGGACGCGGCTTGATGTCGGCGCACGCTACGCCTTCAAGGTCGACGACAAGCACATCACCCTGCGGGCCAATGTCGAGAACGTGGCCAACCGGCGCTACTGGAGTTCGGCCGGTGCCTCGGATGACAGCGAGCCGGGGTTGACCTTGTCGACGCCGCGCACGTATTTGCTGTCGGCGACCGTCGACTTCTAGCGGCAATCGCGCCACAGGGAAGTGGCACTCTTGTGCAGTGCAAAATTAAACGACGAGAAGTTCAATGATTAGTACTGTTGCAGTGGGCTGGCTATTTGCAATCGTGAACTAAGCATCAATATGTTAGTCGATGTGTTTAACAAGATTTTATGAATTGTGGCGAACTAATGGCCTTGGTCAGTAGTTCTAAAAGGCCATGATTTGCCACGGCTGTCCTGCACATCGCTTGTGTGTAGGGTCTTGATCTTGTTCAAGGCGCCGCTGGGACTAGTTGTTGTTTCTGCACCCTTGGAAACAGCCTCTTCAACTAGTTGTTCAGAATGGTGCAGATGTCTCAACCGATACCGTCAATGCCCATCGATGCATGCCGAATGCAGATTCCGGATGCCGAACAAGTGTGCGCGTGGCTGATGCGAAAAGCCGGTCTGAAAACCGTCGACCTGGAACGTGCTCGACGGTTATCCCAGGAATCCGACGACCCCGAACTGCTCGGCCTGCTGACGCGCCTGGGGCTCGTTTCCGAAGTGGAACTGGCGCGGGCCTGGGCCGATTTGCTCGGCGCGCCGTTGCTGCTGGCGG
>NZ_JACARK010001130.1:0-1505 GCF_013386655.1 Pseudomonas sp. K5002
GGTTTGCGGCCAACCTCAGCATCCTCGGCTTGCCCCTGGGCGCGACCCTCGTAGCGTTTCGCGGCCTGGCGATCTGGCAGGCAATCATCGTGGCGATCCTCGGCGCCGCCGGCTCGTTTGCGGTGGTGGGCATCATCTCCATCGCCGGCCGTCGTGGCCGTGCACCGAGCCTGACCCTGTCCCGGGCGATCTTTGGCGTACGCGGCAATATCGGCCCGACGCTGGTGTCGCTGATGTCGCGCCTCGGCTGGGAAACCGTCAACACCACTACGGCTGCGTTCGTGCTGTTGTCGTTGTGTTCGATCCTGTTCAATTCGCCGGTTGCCGCCAAAAGCGCGCCGGTACTGACCCTGCTGTTCATTGGCATTTTCGTGCTGCTGACCCTCGCCGTATCGGGCCTGGGCCACGCCACCTTGCTGGTGATCCAGAAGTGGGCCACCTACGTGTTCGGCGCGCTGAATATCCTGGTGGGCGGTTTCCTCTGCGCCACCATCGATTGGAGCGCGGTGTTCAACGCCACGCCTGCGCCGTTGAGCGCGATGATCATCGGCGTCGGCACCATGGCCGCCGGTACGGGTATCGGCTGGGCCAACGCCGGTGCCGACATGTCGCGCTACCAGCACCGCAGCGTCAAGGCCGTGCGCCTGGTGGCCTCCGCGGCATTCGGTGCGGGGATTCCGCTGGTGCTGTTGATCACCCTCGGCGGTTTGCTGTCGGTGGGCAACAATGACCTGGCGTCGGCCACTGACCCGATCATCGCGATCCGCGACATGCTGCCGACCTGGATGGCGGTGCCGTACCTGATCACCGCGTTTGGCGGGCTGTTGCTGTCGAATAACCTGTCGGTGTACTCGGCGGGCCTCACCACCTTGACCCTCGGTTTGAAGGTCAAGCGCGTGCACGCGGTGATCGTCGACATCGTTGCGATCTTCGCCGGTTCGATCTACTTCATGCTGATCGCCGACAGCTTCTACGGCCCGTTCATCACCTTCATCTCGTTGCTGGCGGTACCGATCACCGCCTGGGTCGGGATCTTTGTGGTCGACCTGATTCATCGCCACTACTACAGCCCCAAAGACCTGCTGGACGTAACGCCAAGCAGCGCCTACTGGTACCGTGGCGGAGTTGAATGGCGTGCGTTCGGCGCCTGGGCGATTGCGATCGTGCTGGGCTTCAGCTTCACCACCATCGGCACCACGGCCGAGAACATCTGGTTCGCCGGGCCGCTGTCCGATTCGTGGCTGGGCCATAACGGCCTGGGCTGGATCGTCACCTTCCTGGTGGCCGGCGGGATTTATGCGGTACTGGGTGGCGCGGCTGATCGTCGTCCGGCTTTGGTAGAGAGCGCTAATGTCTAGATTGCTGCACAGCGGCCAGGTCATCGTCGACCTGGTCATGTCCCTCGACACATTGCCCGCCACCGGCGGCGATGTATTGGCCAACTCCGCCAGCTTCGAAGCCGGCGGTGGCTTCAACGTGATGGCCGCGGCCCGACGCAACGGCTT
>NZ_JACARK010001131.1:0-1263 GCF_013386655.1 Pseudomonas sp. K5002
CGCCTGTATCGCACCGGTGACCGCGTGCGCTGGAGCACCGATGGGGTACTGGAATACCTCGGGCGCCTGGATCAGCAGGTCAAACTGCGTGGCTTCCGTGTCGAGCCTGAAGAAATCGAAGCCCGCCTGCTGGCTCTCGACGGCATCGCCCAAGCGGTGGTGCTGGTGCGGGAAACCGCAGCCGGTGCGCAGTTGATCGGTTACTACACCGCCAGCGAACCGTTGGATGAACAGGACGTAAAAACCGCCCTGGCCGCCGAGCTGCCGGAGTACATGGTCCCGGCGCAATTGATGCGCCTGGACGCGATGCCCCTGAGCCCAAGCGGCAAACTGGATCGCCGCGCCTTGCCGGAACCGGTGTGGCAGGTACGTGAGCACGTCGAACCTGAAACAGCGCTGGAACAGCAAATCGCCGCGATCTGGCGTGAAGTCCTGGCGCTGCCACGCATCGGCCTGCGGGACGACTTCTTCGCCCTTGGCGGCCATTCGTTGCTGGCGACGCAAATCATCTCCCGCACCCGCCAGGCCTGTGACGTCGAACTGCCGTTACGCACGCTGTTCGACGCCAGCGAGCTGGGGGCTTTCGCCGAGCAGGTCCGGCTGATCCAGGCCGCCGGGCAACGTAACCAACAGCTGGCCATCGGCAAGGTCGACCGCAGCCAACCGGTGCCACTGTCCTATTCCCAGCAGCGCATGTGGTTCCTCTGGCAGATGGAGCCCGACAGCCCGGCGTATAACGTCGGCGGCATGGCGCGCTTTCGCGGGGTGCTGGACGTGGGCCGTTTCGAGGCGGCGTTGCAGGCCTTGATCATGCGTCATGAAACCCTGCGCACGACTTTCCCGAGCATCAATGGCGTGGCGCAGCAGAAGGTTGCGGCGCAAACCGGCGTGCGCATGGATTGGCAGGATTTCTCGGCGTTCAGTGAGGCCGAGCGGCAACGGCGTGTGCAGCAACTGGCCGATCATGAAGCCCACACGCCGTTCAATCTGGAAACCGGTCCACTGCTGCGCGCCTGCCTGGTCAAGGCCGGCGAGCAGGAACATTACCTGGTGCTGACCCTGCACCATATCGTCACCGAAGGCTGGGCCATGGACATCTTTGCCCGTGAACTCAGTGCGCTGTATGAAGCGTTCATCGACGACCGCGAATCGCCACTGGCGCCACTGCCGGTGCAGTACCTCGACTACAGCGTGTGGCAGCGCCAGTGGCTGGAGTCCGGCGAACGCCAGCGCCAACTGGATTACTGGACCGCGCAACTGGGC
>NZ_JACARK010001132.1:0-1866 GCF_013386655.1 Pseudomonas sp. K5002
ACCACCGCAAACCCGCGCCCAGGCTCACCGGCCCGAGCCGATTCAATCGCCGCGTTCAAGGCCAGCAGGTTGGTCTGGCTGGCGATCGACTGGATTACCAGGGTGACGCGCTGGATTTCTTCGCTGCGCTGGCTCAAGGCCTCGATCAATTGACGGCTGTCGTTGGCGCGCTGGCTGAGCTGGTGCATACGGGTGATGGACTGCGCCAGCACCTCGCGCCCTTCGGTACTGCGCTGATGGGCCTGGCTGGCCGCGCCGAGGGCCTGGCGGCTCAGTAGCGAGGTGACCTGCTCGGTACCGATCATCACTTCGGCACTGCTGACGATCTGCTTCGCCGCGCCCAATTGAGATTGCAGCCTGGCCGCCAGTTGCTTGACCGCATAGGCCACGCCCGCAGCAGACAACGCGTTATGGCTGGTGGTGTAGGAAAGGTCGCGGGTCAGCTCGCCGATGGCATCGGTGGCTTCGGACGCGGCAACGCTGGGGGTGCGATGTGTCAGGCGAGGTAGCCAGATCAGCAGCAGGGCCACCGGCAGGCACAGGTAAATCGAGAGTTGGGCGAACGCCAGGCCCAGCAGCAACAGCACCAGGGCGGTACTCTGCAGGAGCGGCGTCAACCAGCCGGGCAACTGTCGCGCCACCACGGGTGGTGACACTGCTGCGCCCATGAGAGATCCGTCTCCAGCCATGTTCGTTACCCCGCTGCTTGTCGTTATTGTGACTGCATTAGACGCCACTATGTGGCCATTATCCATGGGCCTTTAGTGGGGGGCTTGCAGCAGATCAATAAACGGGGGGAAACGGCTGTTTTCTGCTGGGAACCGGGTAACCCGGCTCCAGCAGTTCACCGCATCAGGCTTGACGCTGGTGCTTGTCGATTTGCTCGTGGCGCTCTTGCGCTTCGATGCAGTACTTGGTGGTCGGGCTGATCAGCAGGCGCTTGAGGCCGATAGGCTCGCCGCTGTCGTCGCACCAGCCGAAGGAGTCTTCCTTGATACGGCCCAGGGCCTGCTCAAGTTGCGGCAGCATGCGCTGGTCGCGGTCGATGGCGTTCACCAGCCAGGTGCGCTCTTCTTCGACAGAAGCAGCGTCGGCCGGGTCTGCCGGGGTGTCCAGGCTTTCAATGGCGATGCGGTTCTGCTCGATGCGCTCGTGGTGTTCCACTTTCATGTCCTGCAACAACTTCTCGAAAAAAGCGTGCTGCTCGGCATTCATGTAGTCATCCGCCGGCATGGCCAGCAACTTTTCCTTTGTCATTGATTTCTCTATAAAAAATACGTGCATTAAGGCGAATAAGGGAGCGTTCCGGCCGACCTCTGCAGGTCTCGGAAAGGCGCCGTCCATTTCAAGCGCCACCCGGCACTCAATTTACGAGGGGCGGCAGTCTAAGGCCGACTTGAGGGCTCAGCAACTGAAATGACAGGCATTTTTTCCAAGATAACCCGCAAAGGCACCAGGACGGGCTCGGCGAATGGTCATCGGAGTGCGTTTATAGCAAGAAATTCAGTGTTGTGGAGCTATATAGAAGACAAACGGTTAAATGTGGGAGCGGGCTTGCTCGCGAAGGCAGTGNNCCGCTCCCACATTTTGACCGATGCGGCCTTGAGGAACGTGTCAGCGCTTGAGTTTGCGCTTGTTGCGATACTGGTCGATCACCACCGCCACCACGATGATCAGGCCCTTGATGATGTCCTGGATGTAGGCATCCACGCCGACGAAGGTAAACCCGCTGGCCATCACGCCGAGAATCAACGCGCCGATCACGGTGCCGGTGATGCGCCCTACCCCGCCCGCCAGGCTGGTACCGCCGATCACCGCAGCGGCAATCGCGTCCAGCTCATAGGACATGCCCATGCCCGCCTGCCC
>NZ_JACARK010000114.1:0-26906 GCF_013386655.1 Pseudomonas sp. K5002
GGCAGTACCTGCTTCGGGCGCAGGCTGCTCGGCGCTTGGCTCTGCCTCAGGCGCCGCCTGCCCCTGGGCCACGGCCTGGTCTTCCGGCTCATCCAACGGATGAATCTGGGTGGTGCCGTCGGCGCTTTCGACTTCGACGTGCTCCATGGCGTTGCTGGACAAGTCTTTGCCACGCTGGGCGGTCTGATCCTGCCACCATACAAAACCACCGCCGATCACGGCGATGAGCAGCAACAGGCTGACAATGCGCAAAATGGTGTGGGAAACCCGCACAGGCTCTTCAATGCGGCCAAGACCATGGACATTGCTGCCCTGGGAATCGGTACCGGTGATTTGGTCGAACTCCTGGACCAATGCAGCCTGGTCGATACCCAGCAACTTGGCGTAGGCGCGGATATAGCCGCGGGCAAAGGTGTGCCCTGGCAGCTTGTCGAATGCGCCAGCTTCAAGGTTGCCCAATGAAGTCGTGGTCAAATTGAGCTTGAGGGCCACTTCTGCCAGCGACCAACCATTGCTTTCGCGGGCCTGACGCAAGGTCTCGCCTGGGTTTCCACGATTAGCTGCTACAACTTCCGGGTGCGCCGCTTTCATCATTGCTCCGACAGGTATTGCTGATATTCCGGCGTACCGGGATAGAGTCGTTCGAGTTGCTGGCCAAAACGTGCGGCCTTGTCGCGTTCTTCATGAACCGTCGCCAGGCGCACACCGAGCAATAGACTACGTGCATTTTGCCCGCTCAGCAGGCTAAAACGCTCGTAATAGTCACGTGCCGGCACATAATGCCTGTCTTCGAAGGACAACTCAGCCATTTCGAGCAAGGCCCGTGGCTGGCGCTGGTTCAGGTGCAGGGCTTTTTCCAGTTGCTGGCGTGCGGTGTCGCGCTGGCCGAGAAGCATTGAGGTCACCCCCAGGTTCTCGAAAACCCGCGAACGCTCAGGATAGAGGGTATCGGCCGCAGCCTGCTGGAAATATTCGGATGCCTGGGCATAACGTTTCTGCGCAAACAAAAAACTGCCGTAGTTATTCAGCAGTCTTGGGTCGCCAGGGCGTGTGGCCAGGGCCTTGTGGAAATATTGATCGGCCAATTCAGGCTCGGCCTGGGCCTGGAACACCAAAGCCAGCGCAGCATTGGCGTCAGCGTCGCTGCCATCCAGCTCAAGGGCCTTCTTCAGCGGCACCTTGGCCTGTTCGGTCATCCCTTGCTGCAAGTACCCCAAGCCCAGTTGCACATAGGCAGCTCGCGCTTCGTCACGGCCCTTGCCGGTTTGCAACGGGCTGTCATGGCCCGATGAAACACAGCCAGCCGCGAGGCTGGCAACAAGCAAAAGCAGCGCAAGGCGCAAGGGCATAGAGATCCTCTCTCAGGTTCGAGTCGCGGCGCTTTGCGGCATATCGTCGGCGGCACTCAATTCACGCACGGCGATATAACGTTCGCTGCGACGGGTGCGATCCAGCACCTGTCCTACCAATTGGCCACATGCCGCATCGATGTCTTCGCCGCGGGTGGTGCGCACGGTGACATTGAAGCCTGCATGGTGCAGTTGATCCTGGAAACGGCGAATGGCGTTGTTGCTCGGCCGCTCATAGCCAGAATGGGGAAACGGGTTAAACGGAATCAGGTTGATCTTGCACGGTACGTTCTTGAGCAACTCGATCATCTCGACCGCGTGCTCGACCTTGTCGTTGATGTCCTTGAGCATGGTGTACTCAATGGTCAACACACGCTTTTCGCCCAAGGTCGCCATGTAGCGCTGGCAAGATTCGAGCAGCATCTTAAGCGGATACTTCTTGTTGATCGGCACCAATTGGTTACGCAATGCGTCATTCGGTGCGTGCAGCGACAACGCCAGGGAGACGTCGATGTGCTTGGCCAGCTCATCGATCATCGGTACCACGCCGGAGGTCGACAGGGTCACGCGGCGCTTGGAGATGCCGTAGCCCAGGTCGTCCATCATCAGGTGCATGGCCGCAACAACGTTGTCGAAGTTCAGCAGCGGCTCGCCCATGCCCATCATCACCACGTTGGTGATGGCACGGTCGGCGGTCGCCGGGATGCTGCCGAACGATTTATTGGCAATCCACACCTGGCCGATGACTTCGGCGGCGGTGAGGTTGCTGTTGAAACCTTGCTTGCCGGTGGAGCAGAAACTGCAGTCCAGGGCACAGCCTGCCTGGGACGAAACGCACAGAGTGCCGCGCTTGCCCTGGGGAATGTACACGGTCTCGACGCAGCTGCCGGACGCCACGCGCACCACCCACTTACGGGTGCCGTCGGTGGAAATGTCCTCGCTGACCACTTCGGGGCCGCGAACTTCGGCAATGGCCTTGAGCTTGTCGCGCAGGGCCTTGCTGACGTTCGTCATGGCGTCGAAATCATCGACGCCAAGATGGTGAATCCACTTCATTACCTGAGCGGCACGAAAACGCTTCTCCCCGATTGAGTCGAAGAATTTTTCCATTTCCTGTTGAGTCAGACCCAGCAGGTTGGTTTTTGCAGTCAATGTAGTCATGGATTCACCTTCGCTCTTTTAAGCCAATGCTTAGCGAGCGGTTACTTCAGTAGCAGCGAAAAAGTACGAGATTTCGCGGGCAGCAGCGGCTTCGGAGTCCGAACCGTGAACGGCGTTGGCGTCGATCGATTCAGCGAAGTCAGCACGGATGGTGCCGGCAGCAGCTTCTTTAGGGTTGGTAGCGCCCATCAGCTCACGGTTCAGAGCGATAGCGTTTTCGCCTTCCAGAACCTGAACAACAACAGGACCGGAGATCATGAAGGCAACCAGGTCGCCGAAGAAACCACGAGCGCTGTGCTCAGCGTAGAAGCCTTCAGCTTCGGCTTTGGACAGTTGCTTGAGTTTCGAAGCTACAACCTTCAGGCCGGCTTTTTCGAAACGAGTGGTGATCTCGCCGATGACGTTTTTTGCAACAGCGTCAGGCTTGATGATGGAGAAAGTACGTTGAACAGCCATGGTGTAACTCCAGAAACGGTAATTTGCGAAAAATTAAACCCGCGAATTATACGCGGGTTCTTGGGTATTGCCTAACTGCGTAAGGGAGGCTTCAGTCCTGCTCTTCTTTCCAGGCAGTCTGAATAGCTTCAAGCACCTTTTCACCGCCGCGTTCCCGGTCATCTTCGAACCCTGGCAAGGCCATGACCATGTCACGCAAAGCTACAAAGTTCAGCGAATAAGGGTTCAAGTCCGGGTGACCATCGGCCAGCAGGATAGCGATTTCTTGTACATCAACCCATTTCAGGCTCATGACATTTCCTTGAATCAATGCGGCGCTTCGGCGGCATGGTTGAGCGAATACTTCGGAATCTCGACGGTGAGGTCTTCTGTTCCCACTTTTGCCTGACAGCTCAATCGCGACGTCGGCTCAAGGCCCCACGCCCTATCAAGATAGTCCTCTTCCAGCTCATCAGCCTCTTCGAGGCTATTGAAACCTTCGCGGATGATGCAATGGCACGTGGTACAGGCGTTGACGCCGCCGCAGGCGCTTTCGATCTCGATGTGGTTATCGTGAGCGACTTCGAGAATGGACTTGCCGGTCTCAGCCTCCACAACCATACCGTCCGGGCAATGCTCGGCGTGTGGCAGAAAAATGATCTGCGGCATCAGTTAATCCTCAAGTTCATTCAAGTTGCGGCCCGCCAGGGCGGCTTTTACCGTCTGGTCCATACGACGGGCGGCAAAGGCATCGGTCACTTGCGACAGGCGCTTGGTCTGTTGCTCGATGGCGTAACCATCGGTGCCTTTCATCAATTCAGCCAGTTCCTGCATTTGCAGGTCGATAACCATGCGCTCTTCGGCATCCAGCAGACGTTCGCCGTCAGCTTCCAGGGCGCCCTGCACCGCTTCGAGCAGGCGCTGGGCGTCGACTTGCTGCTCACGCAGCACGCGGGCGACCTTGTCGTCACCGGCGTACTGGAACGAATCCTTGAGCATCTTGGCGATTTCACCGTCGGTCAGGCCGTAGGACGGCTTGACCTGGATGCTGGCTTCAACGCCGGAGGCCAGTTCGCGAGCGGCAACGCTGAGCAAGCCGTCGGCGTCGACCTGGAAGGTCACGCGAATCTTCGCCGCACCAGCCACCATCGCAGGAATGCCGCGCAATTCGAAGCGCGCCAGGGAACGGCAGTCGCTGATCAGCTCACGCTCGCCTTGCAGCACGTGAATCATCATGGCCGTCTGGCCATCTTTGTACGTGGTGAAGTCCTGGGCGCGGGCAACGGGGATGGTGGTGTTGCGTGGAATCACCTTCTCCATCAGGCCGCCCATGGTTTCCAGCCCCAGGGACAACGGGATCACGTCGAGCAGAAGCAGTTCGCCACCATCACGCTTGTTACCGGCGAGGGTATCGGCCTGGATCGCGGCACCGATAGCCACCACTTGATCCGGGTCGATTTCAGTCAGCGGCTGACGGCCGAAGGCTTCAGCGACCGCCTCACGAACACGCGGCACGCGGGTCGAACCACCCACCATGACCACGGCGACCACGTCTTCCAGCTCGACACCGGAATCACGCACGGCGCGGCGGCAGGCTTTCAGGCTGCGGGCGACCATCGGTTCGATCAACGAATCGAACGCTTCGCGGGTCAGTTGAGCCGACCAGCTACCGTAGGAAACTTCAACCGACGCAGCGTCAGTCAGCGCTTCTTTGGCGGCACAGGCAGTTTGCAGCAAATTACGTTGCGCACCCGGGTCCAGGTCGGCAGACAAGCCGGCGCTGGTGATGATCCAGCCAGCAATGGCGTGATCGAAGTCATCGCCACCCAGGGCGGTATCGCCACCGGTAGCCAGCACTTCGAAGACACCGCCGGTCAGGCGCAGGATCGAAATATCAAAGGTACCGCCGCCCAGGTCGTAAATAGCCACCAGGCCTTCGGCGTGCTGATCCAGGCCGTAAGCCACCGCGGCTGCGGTCGGCTCGTTGAGCAGGCGCAGCACGTTCAGGCCGGCAAGTTTCGCCGCATCCTTGGTGGCCTGGCGCTGAGCGTCATCGAAATATGCAGGAACAGTAATCACCGCACCTACCAGTTCGCCACCCAAGGTGGTCTCGGCGCGCTGGCGCAAGACCTTGAGGATATCGGCCGACACTTCCACCGGGCTTTTCGGGCCCTGGATCGTGTCGATGAACGGCATATGTGATTCGCCGCCGACAAAGCGGTATGGAAGCTGGTCGCCCAGCTGCTTGACGTCGGACAAACCACGACCCATCAAGCGCTTGACCGACAGCACGGTATTCAAAGGATCGGTAGACGCCGCCAGCTTGGCCGACTCGCCCACTTCGGTGCGGTCAGCGTGATAACGCACGGCAGACGGCAGGATGACCTGGCCATCCGCGTCGGGCAGCGGCTCGGAAAGACCGCTGCGCAATGCAGCGACCAGCGAATTGGTAGTGCCCAAGTCAATCCCGACCGCCAGACGACGCTGGTGCGGTTGAGGACTTTGACCGGGTTCGGCGATCTGCAGTAGGGCCATGGTAATCAGGACTTATCTGTATATCAGGCGTGCAACCTGGGCGGCACTGGGTTAATCGTCGAGGCGCTCTTCTAACTGGCGCACTTCGTAGGTGAGCTTGTCGAGGAACTGCATGCGCCGCATCAGGCGTTCGGCCTGTTCACGTTGCGCTGCATCATCCCAACAGGCTGCGAAGCTTTCGTTGAGTTCATCCTGGGCCACTTTCAGACGGCGCTTGAACACTGCGACTCCGGCCAGATCAGCCTCGTCCTGCAGTTCTTCAAGCTCCTCGCGCCATTGCATCTGCTGCATCAGGAAATCAGGGTCCTGGACCGTGACTTCAAGCGGCAGCTCGCGACCGCCCATCGCGAGCAGGTAGCGCGCGCGTTTGGGAGGATTCTTGAGCGTCTGATAGGCTTCGTTGAGGCTGGCTGATTGCTCCAGCGCCAGGCGTTGCTCACGCTCGGAAGCGTCAGCGAAGCGGTCCGGATGCACCCCACGCGCCAGTTCACGGTAGCGCGTGGCAAGCTGTTCAAGGTCCAGTCGAAAACTCGGCTGCAGCTCGAACAAAGCGAAATGACAAGGAGTACCCACAATCAGCCTCAGATGTTGAAGCTTTCGCCGCAGCCACATTCACCGCGTACGTTGGGGTTGTTGAACTTGAAGCCTTCGTTCAACCCTTCCTTGACAAAATCGAGTTCGGTGCCGTCCAGGTAGGTCAGGCTTTTCGGGTCGATGATCACTTTTTCGCCGTGACTCTCGAACACCTGATCTTCCTCGACCACCTCGTCGACAAACTCCAGCACGTAGGCAAGGCCGGAACAGCCCGTGGTGCGAACACCCAGACGAATCCCCTCACCTTTACCGCGCCCATTCAGGGAGCGGCGAATGTGCTGCGCAGCCGCTTCTGTCATGCTGATAGCCATCGTGACTCCTTACTCGTCGCCAAATTGCTTAGATCAAGCCTTTCTTCTGCTTGTAGTCGCGAACGGCCGCCTTGATGGCGTCTTCTGCGAGTACCGAGCAGTGGATTTTCACTGGCGGCAAGGCCAGCTCTTCGGCCAGCTGGGTGTTGCTGATAGTCACAGCCTCATCCAGGGTCTTGCCTTTCATCCATTCGGTCGCCAGGGAGCTGGAGGCGATGGCCGAACCGCAACCGTAGGTCTTGAACTTGGCGTCTTCGATAACGCCAGCTTCGTTGACCTTGATCTGCAGGCGCATAACGTCGCCGCACGCCGGAGCGCCGACCATGCCGGTGCCGACATCAGGGTCTTCCGCGTTCATCTTGCCGACGTTGCGCGGGTTTTCGTAGTGGTCGATGACCTTTTCGCTGTAAGCCATGGTACTGAATCCTCACTCATCAGGGCCGCTCTGGAGCCCTGTAAACACGCCTGCGTTTTCCGCCACGTCTTTACAGAGCCTTTTGGGTGGCGGCTTCTATATTTAGTGTGCCGCCCACTCGATCTTGGAAATGTCGACACCGTCCTTGTACATGTCCCACAGCGGGGACAAGGTACGCAGCTTGGTGACGGCCTCGCAGACTTTCTGCGCGGCGTAGTCGACTTCTTCTTCGGTGGTGAAACGGCCGAATGTAAAGCGGATCGAGCTGTGAGCCAGTTCGTCGTTGCGGCCCAGGGCGCGCAGGACGTAAGACGGCTCAAGGGAAGCCGAGGTGCAGGCCGAGCCGGACGAAACCGCCAGGTCCTTGAGCGCCATGATCAGCGACTCGCCTTCGACGTAGTTGAAGCTCAAATTCAGGTTGTGCGGTACACGGGCGGTCATGCTGCCGTTGATGTACAGCTCTTCAAGGTGCTCGACCTGCTTGTAGAAGCGATCGCTCAGGGCCTTGATGCGCACGTTTTCGGCAGC
The DNA here is from genome assembly GCF_013386655.1 of Pseudomonas sp. K5002. Taxonomy (NCBI): domain Bacteria; kingdom Pseudomonadati; phylum Pseudomonadota; class Gammaproteobacteria; order Pseudomonadales; family Pseudomonadaceae; genus Pseudomonas; species Pseudomonas sp. K5002. Next base: position 7,329 of record NZ_JACARK010000114.1, read on the forward strand.
CATGTCTTCCTTGGCCACACGGAACGCTTCGCCGATGCCGACGATCTGGTGGGTCGCCAGGGTGCCCGAACGCATGCCGCGCTCGTGACCGCCGCCGTGCATGGTGGCTTCGATACGTACGCGAGGCTTGCGGCTCACGTAGAGCGCGCCAATGCCTTTAGGGCCGTAGGTCTTGTGGGCAGAGAACGACATCAGGTCGACTTTCAGTTTCGACAGGTCAATATCGACCTTGCCGGTGGACTGCGCAGCGTCGACGTGCAGCAACACACCCTTGGAGCGGGTCAGCTCGCCGATGGCGGCGATGTCGTTGATGGTGCCGATTTCGTTGTTCACGTGGATCACGGAAACCAGGATGGTGTCTTCACGCATCGCGGCTTCGATCATCGCAGGGGTCACGATACCGTCGGTGGTTGGCTCGAGGTAGGTCACCTCAAAACCTTCACGCTCCAGTTGGCGCATGGTGTCGAGGACAGCCTTGTGCTCAATCTTGGTGGTGATCAGGTGTTTGCCTTTGGTCGCGTAGAAATGCGCCGCACCCTTGATTGCCAGGTTGTCGGACTCGGTGGCACCGGAGGTCCAGACGATTTCACGTGGGTCGGCATTCACCAGGTCAGCGACCTGGCGACGAGCGTTTTCCACTGCCTCTTCAGCTTTCCAGCCGAAAACGTGGGAACGGGACGCCGGGTTACCGAAGTTTCCGTCAACCAGCAGGCATTCGCTCATCTTTTGCGCGACACGCGGATCAACCGGGGTGGTCGCTGAGTAATCAAGGTAAATCGGCAATTTCATGGACTTTCTCCTAAATCAGGCTGGCTGGCGTGCCGTTAGCTCTTCGGCTGTCACTCGACGGCGGACGCTTCAATCTTGTCCAGACGCGGCGCCTTGGTGTTGCAACGGCGCTGGTCCTGACGCTGGGCTACTTCTTGCACCTCACGGCGAGTCACAAGATCAGCCAAGCTGATACCACTCAAAAACTCATGGATCTGCAGGCTCAGGTCACACCACAAGTGGTGCGTAAGGCAGGTGTCGCCTGCGTGGCAATCACCCAGGCCCTGGCATTTGGTGGCATCGACGGATTCGTTCACCGCGTCGATCACCTGGGCGACCTGGATGCCCTGCATGTCGCGGGACAGTTGATAGCCGCCGCCTGGACCACGAACGCTGGAAACCAGATTGCTGCGGCGCAACTTGGCGAACAACTGCTCGAGGTAGGACAGGGAAATGCCTTGGCGCTCGGAGATATCGGCCAGGGACACCGGCCCATTTTGCGCGTGCAAGGCCAGGTCAAGCATGGCGGTCACCGCGTATCGGCCTTTTGTAGTCAGTCTCATGGACAAGTACCAAGGTGTTTCAGAATGGGAGCAAGTATGCGATTCCCGAGTATTTAAGTCAACTATAAGACCTAGTACTTTAGTCAGGAATACCCGTAAAAAGGGCGCGCGAATCATAGCAGGGCGGGACGGGATGGACCAGCGGGAACAGGGCCAAGCCCCCAACCTCAAGACCAATGGAGATCAAATGTGGGAGCTGGCTTGCCTGCGATAACGGTTTGCCAGCCAGCCTTTCCGGCACTGACTCGCCGCCATCGCAGGCAAGCCAGCTCCCACAGGGATCGCTACCGGCTCAAGAGTCAGCCAGCTTTGGTAGCGCTTTCGTCCTTGATCTCGGCAAAGTCTTCCTTGCGCAGCTCAGGCAGATCCTTGGCGCAGTAGCTGCTGCCGAGGTCTTTCAGGGCGCCGCACATACCGTCCAGCTTGCCGTCCACCGCTTGCAGGTGATCCAGCAACTGACCGATGGCACGCGCTACCGGGTCAGGCATGTCTTCGCTGACGCCATAGGCATCGAAGCCGATCTTCTCGGCCATGGCCTTGCGCTTGGCTTCCTGCTCATCACCCACTTCCGGCTTGACGATGATCCGCCCGGGAATGCCGACAACCGTTGCGCCAGGCGGTACAGCCTTGGTCACCACAGCATTGGAGCCGACCTTGGCGCCCGCACCGACGGTAAACGGACCGAGCACCTTCGCGCCCGCCCCGACTACAACGCCATCTTCCAGCGTAGGGTGGCGCTTGCCTTTGTTCCAGGTTGTGCCACCCAGGGTCACGCCCTGGTACAGGGTCACGTCATCACCAATCTCGGCGGTCTCGCCAATAACGATGCCCATCCCGTGGTCGATAAAAAAGCGGCGGCCGACCTTGGCGCCCGGATGAATCTCAATCCCGGTCAACCAACGGCCGAAGTTCGACACCAGCCGCGCCAGCCATTTCCAGCCCATGCCCCACAAGGCGCCGGACAGGCGATGGATCCAGATCGCATGCATGCCCGGGTAGCAGGTCAGCACTTCAAAGGCGTTGCGCGCCGCCGGGTCACGGTGGAAAACACTCTGGATATCTTCTCGCAAACGCTCGAACATTTTTAATCCTTCCGCTTAAGAAGCTCGCCACGGGCCGCTTTCTGGGTTTCCGTGAGGATGCCACGCAATATATTCATTTCTGCCCGGCTGACCGAGCTGCGTCCGTATAGCCGGCGCAGACGCGCCATCAAGTGCCGCGGTTTTTCCGGATCGAGGAATTCGATGGCCACCAGGGTTTGCTCCAGGTGCTCATAGAACCGCTCAAGCTCGTCCATGGTGGCCAGTTCGCCACTCTTGGTCGATGCAACCTCGTCCTTTTCAACCTTGCTTGGCTGGCCTTCAGCGGCCAGCCAAGCCATGCGCACTTCATAGCTCAACACCTGCACCGCTGCCCCGAGGTTCAGCGAACTGAACTCGGGGTCTGATGGGATGTGCACGTGATAATGACATCGCTGCAGCTCTTCATTGGTCAGGCCGGAGTCTTCACGGCCGAATACCAAGGCGATTTCAGCGCCGCCGGCGGCCTCTTCCACGACTTTGGTCCCGCATTCGCGAGGATCCAGCAGCGGCCAGGGGATGCGACGGTCGCGAGCGCTGGTGCCGAGCACCAGGTTGCAGCCGACCAGGGCGTCTTCCAGGGTGGCAACGACCTGGGCTTTTTCGAGGATGTCATTGGCGCCGGACGCGCGCGCATCGGCCTCGTGGTGCGGGAACACCCGCGGCTCCACCAGCACCAGGCGCGTCAGCCCCATGTTCTTCATGGCTCGCGCCACGCCGCCGATATTGCCGGGATGACTGGTATTGACGAGGACGACACGGATGTTTTGCAGCAAGGGAGGCGCTCTCGGACACGGGAAAGGGGAGCAAATCTTACAGAACAGCCTAAGGTTATGCCATGAAAGGTAACGTCGTCCTTCACCTGAAGAAAGTTTCTGCTAGAATGCTCGGCTTTCTTTAACAACCTTAGGTGACACATCCATGCAGCCCATGCTGAATATCGCGCTGCGCGCCGCCCGCAGCGCCAGTGAATTGATCTTCCGCTCCATCGAGCGCCTGGATACCATCAAGGTCGACGAAAAAGACGCCAAGGATTACGTATCCGAGGTGGATCGCGCTGCCGAGCAGAAAATCATCGACGCGCTGCGCAAGGCCTACCCTACCCACGGCATCCTCGGTGAAGAAACCGGCCTGCACAAAGGTAGCGGCGAAGGCGAAGACTACCTGTGGATCATCGACCCACTGGATGGCACCACCAACTTCCTGCGCGGTATCCCGCACTTTGCCGTGAGCATTGCCTGCAAATACCGTGGCCGCCTGGAACACGCCGTTGTGCTGGACCCGGTTCGCCAGGAAGAATTCACCGCCAGCCGTGGCCGTGGCGCCCAATTGAACGGTCGCCGCCTGCGCGTCAGCGGTCGCACCAGCCTCGACGGCGCCCTGCTGGGTACCGGCTTCCCATTCCGTGACGACCAGATGGACAACCTGGAAAACTACCTGGGCATGTTCCGCGCCCTGGTTGGCCAGACCGCCGGCATCCGTCGCGCCGGCGCAGCCAGCCTGGACCTGGCGTATGTCGCTGCCGGCCGTTTTGATGCGTTCTGGGAGTCGGGCCTGTCCGAGTGGGACATGGCTGCAGGCGCACTGCTGATTCAAGAAGCGGGCGGCCTGGTGAGCGACTTCACCGGTGGTCACGACTTCCTGGAGAAGGGTCACGTGGTTGCCGGCAACACCAAATGCTTCAAGGCAGTCCTGACGGCGATCCAGCCGCATCTGCCGGCTTCGCTGAAGCGCTAAGCGAGCGAGCACAAAAAAGCACCCCTCGGGGTGCTTTTTTTATACCTGGGATTACTGCTGCGGCTGGTTCTGACCGATAACCAGGCGCCCTTCCTTGTCGACGGGGATCTGGTTGCCTGGATCACGATCCATGCGCACGGAGCCTTCCTTGCCGTCCAGGGTGTAACGTACGTCGTACCCGACAACCTTGTCGCTGATGTCATTAACGGTATTACAACGAGTTTGCGTGGTGGTGTAGGTATCGCGGTTCTGCATGCCTTCCTGAACCTTGTTACCAGCGTAACCACCACCGACCGCACCGGCCACGGTGGCCAGCTTCTTGCCATTACCGCCGCCGACCTGATTACCCAACAGGCCGCCCGCCAGCGCACCGACCACCGTACCGACGATCTGATGCTGATCCTGCACAGGTTTCTGCCGGGTTACGGCAACATCCTTGCAGACTTCACGCGGGGTTTTAATCTGGGTTTTCACCGGCTGCACCGCCAGCACTTGCGCATACTCAGGGCCGCTTTTTACCAGGCTGTAGGTGGCAACAGCACCCCCGGCAGTCACACCGACAGCACCCAATACCGCACCAACCAGTAACGACTTGTTCACGTGAACCTCCTGACCATCACAAACGGACCGAACGATCCGCGCTATACCCAGCCTTGGAGCAAAAAAAAAGGCGCGAGTTCAATACTCGCGCCTTATTTGTAACAGCAGATCAACAATCACCCATCAAGGGCGGTCGTCGACCTCCTTGCCGGTGCTGGCAGGAGGGATCAAGTCTTCGCTGTTGAGGTTCAGCCAGATCAGTACCACGTTGGCGATGTAGATCGACGAGTAGGTACCCGCCAGCACGCCGATGAACAGCGACAGCGAGAAGCCCCACAGGTTGTCGCCACCGAACACCATCAGTGCGGCAATCGCCAGCAAGGTGGAGATCGAAGTCGCCATGGTGCGCAGCAGGGTCTGGGTGGTGGAGATGTTGATGTTCTCGATCAACGTCGCCTTGCGCAGCACCCGGAAGTTCTCACGAACCCGGTCGAATACCACGATGGTGTCGTTGAGGGAGTAGCCAATGATTGCCAGCACCGCCGCCAATACCGTCAGGTCGAAGGTGATCTGGAAGTAGGCCAGGATACCCACGGTCACGATCACGTCGTGGATCAGCGACACAATGGCGCCGACACCGAACTTCCACTGAAAGCGGAAAGCCAGGTAGATCATGATGCCGACCAGCGCCATCAGCATGCCGAGGCCGCCCTGGTCGCGCAGCTCTTCACCTACCTGCGGGCCCACGAACTCGACGCGCTTGACCGACGCCGGGTTGTCGCCGCCGACCTTCTGCAAGGCCTCGGCTACCTGGTGACCCAGTTGCGGGTCTTCGCCGGGCATACGCACCAGCAGGTCAGTGGTGGCACCAAAGCTCTGCACGATAGCTTCGTGATAGCCGGCCTTGACCAGCTCGTTGCGCACCAGGCTAACGTCGGCCGGCTTCTCGTAGGTCAGCTCGATGAGCGTACCGCCGGTGAAGTCCAGACCGTAGTTCAGGCCCTTATGGAACCAGCTGAACAACGCCAGAACGGTAAGGAGCATGGTGAAGCCGAACGCAACGTTGCGAACGCCCATGAAGTTGATTGTACGTAACATGGCAGCCCCTTAAATCCACAACTTCTTGAAGTCACGTCCGCCAAAGATCAGGTTGACCATTGCGCGGGTCACCATGATGGCCGTGAACATCGAGGTAAAGATACCGAGGGACATGGTCACCGCAAAACCTTTGACCGGGCCGGTGCCCATGGCAAAGAGAATCCCGCCGACCAACAGGGTGGTCAGGTTGGAGTCGAGAATTGCAGTAAATGCCCGGCCGAAGCCTTCGTTGATTGCCCGTTGCACGGTCATGCCCGCAGCAATCTCTTCACGAATCCGCGAGAAGATCAGTACGTTGGCGTCAACCGCCATACCCATGGTGAGTACGATACCGGCGATACCTGGCAGGGTCAGCGTTGCACCCAGCAGCGACATCAGGGCCAGCAGCATCACCATGTTGCCCGCCAGCGCGACGGTGGCGATGACGCCGAAGAAGCGATAGATGGCGATGATGAACAGGGAGACGAACAGCATGCCCCACAGTGCAGCGTCGATACCCTTGGTGATGTTGTCAGCACCCAGGCTCGGGCCGATGGTACGTTCTTCAGCGAAGTACATCGGGGCGGCCAGGCCACCGGCACGCAGCAGCAGCGCCAGTTCGGATGACTCACCCTGGCCGTTCAGGCCGGTGATGCGGAATTGAGCACCCAGCGGCGACTGGATGGTCGCCAGGCTGATGATCTTCTTCTCTTCTTTAAAGGTCTGTACCGGTACGTCTTTCTCGACGCCGTCGACCACTTGCTTGGTGTAGGTGGTGACAGGACGCTGCTCGATGAAGATCACCGCCATGCTGCGACCGACGTTGCTGCGGGTTGCGCGGCTCATCAGTTCGCCGCCGTGGCCATCCAGGCGGATGTTCACTTCAGGCGTACCGTGCTCGCCGAAACCAGCCTTGGCGTCGGTCACCTGGTCACCCGTAATGATCAAGCCACGCTCGATCAGTGCAGGTGGACGATTGCCTTCACGGAACTCGAACTCTTCTGCAGTAGCACGGGTAGCACCCGGCTCAGCCGCCAGGCGGAATTCCAGGTTGGCTGTTTTACCCAGGATACGCTTGGCTTCAGCGGTGTCCTGCACGCCCGGCAGTTCAACCACGATGCGGTTGGCACCCTGGCGCTGAACGATCGGCTCGGCCACACCCAGCTCGTTGACGCGGTTACGTACCGTGGTCAAGTTCTGCTTGATCGAGTATTCACGGATTTCCGCCAGCTTGGCCGGGGTCATCGCCAGACGCAGTACCGCCTGACCATTGAGGTCGGCCGGAACAATGTCGAAATCGTTGAAGTTCTTGCGGATCAGCGCACGGGCCTGTTCGCGGGTTGCTTCGTCAGCAAAGCCCAGCTGGATGGCACCGTTGAGCTGCGGCAGGCTGCGATAACGCAGGCGCTCTTTACGCAGCAGGCTCTTCACATCGCCTTCGTAGACTTTCAGGCGAGCGTCGAGGGCCTTGTCCATGTCCACTTCCAGCAGGAAGTGCACACCACCGGACAAGTCCAGACCCAGCTTCATCGGGTGTGCGCCGATCGCGCGCAGCCATTTTGGCGTGGTCTGTGCCAGGTTCAGTGCGACGACGTAGTCATCACCCATGACCTTGCGCACAACGTCTTTTGCCGGCAATTGGTCTTCTTGCTTGGTCAGGCGCAACAAGCCGCCCTTCGCATCAGCAGCCAAACTTGCCGCTTTAACCTGGATACCCGCGTCGGTGAGCGCTTTGCTCGCACGGTCCAGATCAGCCTGATTGACCTGCAGCGCAGTGCTGGCGCCAGTGATCTGGATAGCCGGGTCATCAGGATAGAGATTGGGAGCGGAATAAATAAAACCGATCGCCAGCACCGCCAGGATCAGTACGTATTTCCACAGAGGGTATTTGTTCAGCATCACGCCGCCCGCTTATAACGCGGGGCGCCTTGCGCGCCCCGTCGATTGGTAAAGGTTGTTACTTAGATCGCTTTGAGCGTGCCTTTTGGCAGCGTGGCAGCGATGGCGCCCTTCTGGAACTTCATTTCTACGGTGTCGGAGACTTCCAGAACCACGAAAGCGTCGGACACTTTAGTGATCTTGCCGGCGATGCCGCCAGTGGTCACGACTTCGTCGCCTTTCTGCAAGCTGCCCAGCAGGTTCTTCTGCTCTTTGGCGCGCTTGGCCTGTGGACGCCAGATCATCAGGTAGAAAATGACCAGGAAGCCGACCAGGAAAATCCACTCAAAACCACCGCCCATAGGACCGGCAGCGGCCGGTGCAGCGGCATCAGCCATGGCATTAGAGATAAAAAAGCTCATTTAGCACTCCAGTTGCAAATAGTGAATCTTAGGGTCGGAAAACTCAGTCCAAGGGCGGCACAGGCAGCCCGCGCTTGGCATAGAAGGCATCGACGAAGGCGGCCAATGTACCCTGTTGAATAGCCTCGCGCAAACCAGCCATCAGGACTTGGTAGTGACGCAAATTGTGGATGGTATTCAACATGCTACCCAGCATTTCCCCACACTTGTCCAGATGGTGCAGATAAGCGCGCGAGAAGTTCTGGCAGGTGTAGCAGTCACAGGTAGGATCCAGCGGCGATTCATCATGGCGATGGAACGCGTTACGGATCTTCAGCACGCCTGTATCGATGAACAGATGCCCATTGCGGGCATTACGGGTTGGCATCACGCAATCGAACATGTCCACACCGCGGCGCACACCCTCTACGAGATCCTCCGGTTTGCCAACGCCCATAAGGTAACGAGGTTTGTCAGCCGGCATCAGGCCCGGCAGGTAATCCAGCACCTTGATCATCTCGTGCTTGGGCTCGCCCACTGACAGGCCGCCGATGGCCAGGCCGTCGAAGCCGATCTTGTCCAGGCCTTCGAGCGAGCGCTTGCGCAAGCTTTCATGCATGCCGCCCTGCACAATACCGAACAGGGCAGCGGTGTTATCGCCATGGGCGTTTTTCGAGCGCTGGGCCCAACGCAACGACAGTTCCATGGAAATCCGCGCGACGTCTTCATCGGCCGGGTACGGCGTGCACTCGTCGAAAATCATCACGATGTCGGAGCCCAGGTCACGTTGCACCTGCATCGACTCTTCCGGGCCCATGAACACTTTGGCGCCGTCCACCGGGGAGGCGAAGGTCACGCCCTCCTCCTTGATCTTGCGCATGGCGCCCAGGCTGAACACCTGGAAACCACCGGAGTCAGTGAGGATCGGGCCTTGCCACTTCATGAAGTCATGCAGGTCGCCATGCTTCTTGATCACTTCGGTGCCCGGGCGCAGCCACAGGTGGAAGGTGTTGCCGAGGATGATCTCGGCGCCCGTGGCGACGATGTCACGCGGCAGCATGCCTTTTACCGTGCCGTAGGTACCGACCGGCATAAAAGCCGGGGTCTCGACGGTACCGCGAGGGAAAGTCAAACGGCCGCGGCGAGCTTTACCATCCGTGGCCAGCAATTCAAACGACATACGACTCATGATTGTTCCTCTGGGCCGCGCGGCGCCGGATTACGGGTGATAAACATCGCATCACCGTAGCTGAAAAAACGGTATCCGTTATCGATGGCGGCTTGATAAGCGGCCATGGTCTCGGGATAACCGGCAAATGCCGACACCAGCATCAACAGCGTGGATTCCGGCAAATGGAAATTGGTCACCAGAGCATCGACCACATGAAACGGCCGGCCCGGGTAGATAAAGATGTCTGTGTCGCCACTGAACGGCTTGAGCACGCCATCGCGCGCCGCGCTTTCCAGCGAGCGCACGCTGGTCGTACCGACCGCCACCACCCGCCCGCCGCGCGCCTTGCACGCTTCAACCGCATCCACGACGTCCTGGCTGACTTCCAGCCACTCGCTGTGCATATGGTGGTCTTCGATGTTATCCACACGCACCGGCTGAAACGTGCCGGCCCCCACGTGCAGGGTCACATAGGCCGTTTCAACGCCTTTGGCGGCAATCGCATCCAGCAGCGGCTGGTCGAAATGCAGCCCCGCCGTCGGTGCAGCCACCGCGCCCAGTCGCTGGGAATACACCGTCTGATAACGCTCGCGGTCCGAGTCTTCATCCGGGCGGTCTATATAAGGAGGCAACGGCATATGGCCGACGCGTTCCAGCAGCGGCAACACTTCCTCGGCAAACCCAAGCTCGAACAACGCATCATGACGGGCCAGCATTTCTGCTTCGCCACCGCCATCGATAAGGATCTTCGAACCCGGTTTCGGCGACTTGCTGGAGCGCACATGGGCCAGCACGCGATGGCTGTCCAGCACCCGCTCCACCAGAATTTCCAGCTTGCCGCCGGATACTTTCTGGCCAAAAAGGCGAGCCGGAATCACCCGGGTATTGTTGAAAACCATCAAGTCGCCTGGGCGTAAATGCTCAAGCAAATCAGTGAATTGACGGTGTGCGAGGGCACCGCTGACCCCGTCCAGGGTCAGCAGTCGACTGGCGCGACGCTCGGCCAAAGGATGGCGAGCGATCAGCGAATCAGGGAGCTCAAAAGTAAAGTCAGCAACGCGCATGATGGGGTTCGTCTAGCAGGGCCGGGAAGTCTAGCGGAAATAGTGAAAATTGACCATGAAACGTGATTGACCAACGGTAATCTCATCTCTATACTTCGCCGCCATTGAGCCCTGATGGCGGAATTGGTAGACGCGGCGGATTCAAAATCCGTTTTCGAAAGGAGTGGGAGTTCGAGTCTCCCTCGGGGCACCATCTAAAGGTTTCATGTTGTTCTGACATGCTGCTGATACACAGCAAAGCCGGCCACTGCGCCGGCTTTCTTGTTTCTGCTTATCCCTTCTTTTCCAGTATGTTCCTTGTTGTCTTATTCGGCGTTGATGTATGTTCGCCAAAAATACGAACTTGGCTCCATGAAAATTGAAGCGGTCCGGCATCAAGCGCGCCCTTCTCGCTGACACAGTCCTGTTATCACTTGAACCCGAAGCCAAGCAGTGCTGTGAGACCTATGACGTCGCTCGTACTTACTTCCGTGCGCCGCAAGCAAGCCTGCCAGTCACTGCGGAACATGATCCATGTGCGAGCCAAGGACGCGTCAGGCGACGCCCTGACCGGCCGCTTCAGGCCAGAGCTCAGCACGAAGGTGAGCACCCGGTAGAAGCTCATTACAACAGAACACAGTACAATCAACCCCTTTAGAACCGCCGCCTCTTTACAAGACGATAGACAATCACAAGGAACATCGTCATGCAGCGCATCGTTTTGACGGTATAGCCCAGGCACGATGACAAAAGGCAGGCACACAACAACTCGTCGGTGACGAAGCAATTTCATTCGGAGCCGGCCGTGACTTGACAGCTGCCCAAATTCGTTAAAAGGAGTCAACATGAATACTTATGCAATTGTTGGAGCTGGGGGATTTGGCCGAGAAGTGCTGCCACTCGTAAGAGAGAAACTCGGCGTGCTCAGCGAGGAAAAATTTCAGATTGTATTTGTCGATGATGGATCGCAAGCGGCAGAGATTAACGGCGTAGCAGTGATGACCACCGCTGAATTCAATGCATTGTCATCAGGCGAAAAATTCTTCAACATCGCCATAGGTAATAGCAGGATTCGCGAGCGAATTGCCGCCGAAATGATTTCTTCGGGAGCGCTGCCATTCACAATACACTCCATCAATAACAGTGTAAGTTTAGACTGCAACGTAATAGGTGAGGGCGCAATTTTATGCCCATTCACAACCATTACATCCAATACAAAAATCGGGAAATACTTTCACGCCAACCTGTACTCTTATGTCGCACATGATTGCACGATAGGTGACTTCGTAACTTTCGCACCAAGCGTAAAATGTAACGGTAACGTCACCATAGAAGATCATGCCTATATAGGAACAGGTGCCATTATTAAGCAGGGAACACCAGAAAAACCAATTGTCATTGGTGAAGGGGCTGTTGTTGGGATGGGAGCCGTAGTGACCAAGAGCGTTGCACCGGGCACCGTAGTTGTCGGAAACCCGGCCAAACCACTTCGAAAGGGACTGGGCAGCTGATGAGAGACTTTACCATGGGGTCCGTTCCCATTGCTGAAATTACAGTTGGAATGAAGGCAAGCTACTCTCAAACTATAACGGACGCTGATATCAAGGCATTTGCAGGTATTAGTGGCGACCACAACCCTGTACACGTCGACAGAGAATATGCTGAGGCTTCAAGGTTTGGCAAGCGTATCGCACATGGATTAATGTCTGCTGGTTTTTTCTCTGCCATATTCGGCACAAAAATCCCGGGGCCTGGTTGTGTGTATGTATCGCAGAGCCTGAATTTTTTACGCCCCGTCTATATTGACGACACTATCGTTGCAGAAGTTACAGTAACTAAAGTAGACTTGGAAAAACGCCGAGTTTTTTTCGATACTATCTGTAGCGTAAAAGGCAAGAAAGTCATTAGCGGATCTGCAGAAATCTTTATCCCAAACAAATAGCAACCACCCCGCTTTTTTGGGCGGGGCGGTTTCATCAATGGCGCAGAATGACTATCTCAACTCGAGAGCTTCAAGGCTTACAGTTGGAGACTAAATTACAATAGTACCCCTCAACACAACGCGCCACTCGCTTAAGAAAAACTTTGCATATTAGAAATATAGCATTCAGTGTTTTCCGGGCTTTCGTAACGATCAAGGATGAGAGGCATGTCGGTCCTCGGGCGAAGAAAGCCACTTCTCAGCGATTGAGTGTAGACTCCAACGTTAACATTATTGCGACGAGCCCTTGCGTCGACCGACACGCTGTCAATACAGTAATTCATTGCACTGCCATTCCCACAAAGCTCGCCGCCGCTATTTATCATGCGGGATGAGTCCTGCCCTTCCATCACGACACCCCAAGCATTCTGCTCTGGCCCACCGCCTGGCACAGTGCCGGTGCAATAACAGTCGATCACAGAGTTGTTATTGCCGCCATTATCAATAAGAACAAGCGCTCGTCCTTTCCAATTAACCGACGTGATGTTCTGCACTGTACAATGCTGAGCGTAATGTAAATGCACGCCTACGGCGGAGTTCCCCGTAAATTCAAGACCTCGAATAAAGACGTTACGAATCGGCACACAAGTTGCCACGATAGCGCCGTTAGGATGTGCCGTCTTCAAGGCGTTATTAATTACCAAGGAGCCACCAAGCACGCGGAGAACTTGGCGAACCTCCATCGGTCCGTCGAGTGGCAGAGGCATACTTGCAAAATTAGTCGATGCATCCGAAATTACAATCCAATCCCCCGCCACATACTTTGTCGCGTCAGCGACGAAAATTTCAGTTTGATTCAGACCTGCTGCGCGAACAAGATAACTTGCCGGGCGTACCTTTCCTTGGTAATCAAACGCAGCATAACTTGGATCGGTAGGGGAGTTGGGGTTGCGGCCGATTCCGCTTGAATCAATTCGTACCTTTTCAATCCCCGGTGCTGGCTCGATGATGAGGCCATGAGCCGGAGTTAAATCCAACTTATTGAGAGATACGGGGGTCTTGATCGGGCATACGTCCCGATTGATTTGAATCCAACGATATCCAGCCTGAATGATTGATCTTAGCTGTGGCCCGTTATCGAGCGATGCGCTTGGCATAAACACATATGGAGTATCTTGATACATTGGTTACCTTATTCCTTAAATTAAATCGTCTCGCCTTCCTGGCGAGAAACAACTGTACATATAAACAGTACAAAAGTAAAGAAATGTGTAGGGATTTTCTCAGCCCCCCTAAATTCTGACACCACGTGAGCGCTCGATTCGATAAGCCTGCCGTAGCGCCAAGCGCAGTGACCAGCGTTGCCCTGGACTGAGCGGCGCGCCCGACCAAGGATATGATGCGCCTACTGGACATTGATCGTACGACCCTGCCTCCCCTTCAAATCTCGGCCAATGTTTGGATCAACCTCAAAGGCAGACAGTAAGCACACTGCGTAAGTATACTTGTCGCGGCCCGCCATCTTCACAGGGCAACAGTTGCAACAAAACGTCGTCACACAAACCTTCCTCTATGGTCACGTGTATGGACGAACTTGAAACACCTATGGCCCTCAAGGTTGCTGAATAGCTTGGCCCTCCCAATGAGGCGACCATCTTAAAAAGACCTTGAAGTCCAAGGTCTTTTTTTTCGCCTGCAGGAAAGTGATGATGGGCGGGCGAACGCGAGAAAAGAGGAACCTTGGCCATGGAACAGACGCTGGAAGCTGTAGCGCTTTTTGCGCTCAAGCTGGTGCATGAGACCGAAGGCGCGAGCCCGATTCTGCGGGACGACCTGGTCATGGACGGCTATGAGCGGGAGGTGTTTGGCTTGCTGGTGCGCAAGGGCGATATCAATGCCATCCAGCATAAGATCGACGAGTGCCTGGCATTGGCCCTCGAATCCCTGGGCGGTGCACACACCGTGATGGGCCGCGAGCTGCAACGGCTTGCGGTGGATGCGCGCCAAGCGACGACACTCGAAGAACTCAATGCCCCGCTCAACGCACTCAAGGATTACCTGAAGGCGATCCTTTAACGCCTGCCTTCGACCGCCATGCGTACAGCCAGGCCCATCAGCACCGAGCCCATCAACCAGCGCTGTACGGTTTGCCAGACCGGTTTGCGGATGAAGAACCCCGCGATCGAGCCCGCCATCAGAGCGATCAGCCCGTTGACGCTCACGCTGATCATGATCTGCGTAAAGCCCAGTACCAGCGATTGCGACAGCACACTGGCGTGCCCGTTGGGGTCGATAAACTGGGGCAGCAACGACAGATACATCACTGCCACTTTGGGATTCAGCAGGTTGGTGACAAAGCCCATCATGAACAGCTTGCGCGGGCTGTCCTTGGGCAAGTCCCGCACCTGGAACGGCGACCGGCCACCCGGCTTCACCGCCTGCCAGGCCAGGTAAACCAGATACAGCGCCCCGCCGAGCCGCAGCGCGTCGTAGGCATAGGGAACCGCCATCACCAACGCGGTGATACCCAATGCCGCGCAGAACATATAGACGACAAAACCCATCGCAACGCCGCCCAGGGAAATCAGCCCGGCCACTCGCCCCTGGCAGATCGACCGCGAAATGAGGTAAATCATGTTCGGGCCGGGCGTCAGCACCATGCCGAGCGAGATCAGGCCGTAGGCAAGCACGCTGGAGAGTTCGGGCATGGTGTGGCTCCTTGACGACGTAAAACCTTGTAATGGCCGGCGGGTTGTTGGCGCCATGGTAGGTCGATAAAAGGAACGCCGTTAGATACAGATCCGCGAGCAAAACGTCATACACCGGTACCGGCGTCTGCTGCACCACTCACCCAAGGAAAGGCACATGATCGACTTCAACAACAAAGGCTTCTTCAAGCTCAAGCAAAACAACGAATACGCCGAGCGCGTTTCGTCATTGCTGCTGGATGATGAGCAGGTCATCGATTCCTACAAGGCCATGCGCGATGGGGTGGTGTTCACCACCAAGCGCATCATCGCCGTGAACGTGCAGGGAATTACCGGCAGCAAAAAGGATTTCACGTCCCTGCCGTATAAAAATATCGTCGCGTATTCGGTGGAAACCTCGGGGACCTTTGACCTGGATTCGGAGTTGGAGATTTACTTTTCGGCGGTGGGGAAAGTGAAGTTTGAATTCACGGGAAAGACGTCGATTGTTGAGATATCGAGGGTGATTTCCAGGCATGTGCTTTGAACCGTTACGAAAACTCCGCTTTTAAGGATTTCCCACTATGGGCCCAAAAACCGCAGAGCTAATCGATGTGCTTGAGGAACTTGCCATCCTGCTGGAAAGCGATGGGGACAATCACTGGAGCCGATGGATGCGTAAGGCCAAAACCTTATTGCAAGCATCCGATTACTCCGGAATCACCTATTTGCGCTCTGCATACGGCGGAATGGGCTCGTTCAATGACCTCGTTCTTGGACAAAGCAGCGAAGGCGGCGTTTTTTCCTGGAAGCCTGGATACAAGGAGTTGAACGACCGGTTGGACGGGTTACGTAATAAAGCCGCGCAGTTGGGCGCGCAGATACAGCGCTCTCAGGCAGAGTAAGCGTGCTTGAATCAATGTAGCGATTGCTAAAGTGACTTTTCCCACACCTCCCATCGAACAACGAGAATTTCAGGTTCTTCTCCGCTCTCATAGGCTCGCTTCCTTGCACAGGGAAGTGAGTCGTCATGACAGAGCGCGCGTATCCAATTACCGAAGAAGAGCAGCTGAAGCGGCGAATCCTGACGCCGCAGCCTAAGCAGATTCCGTATTCACCGTTCATTGATTTGTATGAAGCCCCTCCCGCGCCCACGCCTGAACCCGCGAGAATTCCAGGCCATGTATTCGCCAAGTCGTGCCAGTTGCCCGACGGGATCATCAGCTACAACAACCCCACCGGTTATGTGCCGCTTGAGCTGATCAAGGATTACGGCCACTTCACGCTGTTAGGCGGACGGGAAGTGGACAGCCAAGGCGGCGTTTCCCTCAGGAAAATCAGCGGTAGTGCCCTACCCGTTGGGCTTGGCCAGCTTGTGCTGCGCACATCCGCGTTGGAGTCCGCGGCTGCGGCGGTCGGTGCCGCCGCTGGGGGGTTTGCTTGCAGGGCTGGTGGCGCTGGCCTGGCCGTCGGAGCTTGGCGACAGTGCGCTCTATAGCGAAGAGCAGCTTCGTCACCTGCAAAAAGCCCGTTCGCGGATGCGGTTGCATATCGAGCAACGCGCCGATGGGACGCTGAAGGGATATGGGTTTTACACCGGTAAAAATACCGACTGGCAGATGATCGATGTGGTGCAGTTTCAGAGTCGTGACAGTCAGTTCGTGGCGGATCTTGGCGAGGGTGTGGAGCTGATTTGGACGCCGGCCATTGATCCTGGCGACACCCTTGGCATACCGGCATTGGAGGCTGCACCACAAGCGCCGGTGATGTGGATTTATCCGCCGACGGAGGCGGCCAAACAGATGCTGGTGAACCCGATTTATCCGCCGGAGTATCGGGATTTTATTCTGGTTTTTTCGGTGGAGTCGGGGGTTCGGCCGCTGTATGTGGTGGTTAACGAACCACGAAAGGGGCTTAAAAACCCGGACCATGATTATTTCCCGGCCCCCAACGCTGCAGACATAACAGGCTTTCCAGGTCTGATAGACCAAAGACCCGTGACACCTAGAAAAGGCGGTAGCGGCTTACGCGAGCGCTGGATAGATGCCAAAGGGAGGAAAATATTTGAGTGGGATTCCAAGAAAGGCGAATTAGAAGTCTATCGAAACAGTGACCTTGCCCACCTAGGCGCATTCGATCCCTACACCGGTGAGCGCCGAGGTCGAGCAAAACCCGAACGCCGCATATACAGATAAGTGGAAAACACATCATGGTTATGAAAGTCAGATTGCGTTGGTACGACAAGCAAAGCAATTACGTGAAGGCAGATGAATACTCGGCAGATATTGATGACGCGGAGAGCTTTTTTGAAACACTAGGGTTGAGTCAAGAAACGGCGATATATGCGGACGTGTTCAACGTTCGCCCAAGCTGGATAGCGACTATCCAACCGCATTTCCAGCACGTAATTGAACCCGTGAACTTCGATTACCAAATCTCTTTCAGCTACCAAGGCACATGGCCGCCCCAATCCTCCAAGAAACCATAAAGGAATCCAATGAAAAAGCCCCCTCTCTACCGCTCAGTCAACACCCGCACGCACAACGTGCGTCACGGCAGTTGCCGCACCTACAGGCAACAACGCCATAGTAAAAGTGAAAAGAATTCCATGCTCAGCCGTGGATCAATGCATAGCCATCACCGGCACGGTCTCGATTACACGCCACTATTTCGGTTTCTTCTGTCCAAGGTCGGCCACCAATGGGATGCGATTTTCAGCGAAGCCAACTCCCGCTTGGACCGCCCGGATCCTGTGTTCTGGATGGTGGCTCTACATGAAAGCGAAAAAAGCGAATACGTACGAACGGACGAGTCTACCTATTACAGCGGCTTATACGTCGACGAGACTGGTCTACTGCAAAAAGTTAACCCACAACTGACACCCGCGTTCATGAAGCCGTTTTGCGACTGCTGCACCCACACCTTCAACGGTGTGGTATTCCCACCGGTTCCACCCCACAGGCGCTAAAACTCAACCGCGCACACAACCCACCCACCTCCCGGTTATACAACTCCAACCGCCCCCCAATCTTCCCCACGATCATCTGCACAATCGCCAACCCCAACCCCGCCCCATTTGCATTCCCACGGCTATAAAACCGCTCGAACAACCGCCCAATCTCCCCCTCATCAATCCCCGGCCCCGCATCCTCCACACACAGCTGCACCACGCCCGAATCCTCCTCCCGCACCACCACCCTCACCTCACTCCCCGCCGGCGAGAAATTCAGCGCATTGGTCACCAGGTTCTGCAGCGCAATCGCCAACGCTATCGGGTCCGTTTCAATCCAGCATTCCTCATCCCCTTCCAGCACCAACTCAACGCCTTTCTCCATCGCCAGGGGCGTCAGTTCCGCAAGTTCTTCGCGCACCAACTCCGTCAACGGCACACGCACTCGTACGGTGTTGTTCAACTGCGGCTCGATGCGCGCCATGGTCAGCAGTTGGCTGCCAATACGCGTCGCCCGGTCCACGCCATTCACCAGGAAGTCCAACGCCTCTCGCCGCTGCTCCTCGGTTTCCGCGCTCTGGGCGTTCTGCGCGTGAATGCGCAATATCGCCAACGGCGTGCGCAGTTCATGCGCCGCGTCCGCGATAAACCGACGCTCCCGCTCCAGCAGGTCATCCACCTGCACCAGCAGGCGGTTCAGCGCGGTTTGCATCGGTTCCAGGTCCGCCGGCAACGGTTCAAGTTGCAGCGGTCGCAACGTATTGCTGTCCCGCCCGCGAATGGCCTGGGCCATGGCGCGCAGGGGCTTGAGGCCCCAGCCGATGGTCAGCCAGATCAACAACGCCAGCAGCGGCACGCCAATCAGGATGGGCCAGAGGGTGTGGCGGATGATGCGCTGGATCACGTCCTGGCGAATGTCGTCGCGCTCGCCCACCCAGATCAGCAGGCCTTGTTGCATGTCGGCGAGCATGAACGCGCACCAGTCATTGCCGTTTTCCATCAGGTCGTGAGGCCCGAGGGTGGTGGGCGGTGCGTTGAGGATCGGCGCGTCGGTGGAGCGCACCAGCAGTTGGCCGTCGGCGCGCCATACCTGGAAGGTCAGGCGGGTTTCGTAGGGGTGCGCGGCGCCGTCTTCGCCGACACGGCTCATGGCTTGATCGAAAGCCTGGTAGAGGCGGTCCCAGTCGGCATCGCCGGGATCGCGCTGGCGCAGTACGCCTTGCAGCAAACGGGCGCTTTGGGCGAGTTGGGCGTCGTAGACTTCTTCGATTTCGTGGTGGCTGTCCCGCAGCACGAGCCAACTGATCAGGCCATCACCCAGCAGGATCAGCACCAGTACCGGAATGAGGATGCGCGCGCGGACCGAATTCATGGTTTGAGTTCCACCATGTAGCCCACGCCACGCACGGTGCGGATCAGTTCGGTGGAGAGTTTTTTGCGCAGATTGTGGATAAGGACTTCGAGGGTGTTGCTTTCGACGCGGTCCTGCCAGCCGTACAGCGCGCGGGACAACCGCTCGCGGGTGACGACTTTGCCGGGGCGCACCATCAGTTGGTGCAGCAGTTGGTATTCCATCGGCGTGACCACAACGTCCTCGCCTTGATAACTGACCTGTTGGGTCACCGGGTCCAGGCTCACGCCCGCATGTTCCAGCAATGGTTGCGCGCGGCCCTGGCTGCGGCGCAACAGGGCGCGCACACGGGCCTTGAACTCTTCGACGTCGAAGGGTTTGACCAGGTAGTCGTCGGCGCCGGCGTCCAGGC
>NZ_JACARK010001133.1:0-680 GCF_013386655.1 Pseudomonas sp. K5002
CCCAACCGCGCCTCCAGCCGCGCCAGGCCTTTGCCCACCGCCGAGCGCGTGAGGTTCAGCCGTTCGGCGGCCTCCGTCAGATTGCCGCTCTCGACGATCTGCAAAAACAGTTCAACACCATCAAAACGCGGAGTGGCCATGGTCGTTTGTCGCCCTATATTCCCTTATCACAGGAAGAAGTATCGCTAATAAAGAATCAGATTCCCGTGAAAATGACACCTTCCCCCATTGAAAGGAAGAGGCCATGCCACCCGACGCCGTTGTATCCGCCATCAACCCGCCACGTACCGCCCGGGACGGCCTTGCTCTCACCGCCGTGTGCCTGGTGGCGCTGATGTTCGGGCTGGAGATTTCCAGCGTGCCGGTCATCCTGCCCACCCTCGAGCAGCAACTGGGCACCGGCTTCCAGGACGCCCAATGGATCATGAACGCCTACACCCTGGCCTGCACCAGCGTGCTGATGGCCGCCGGCACATTGGCCGATCGTTTTGGCCGCCGACGCATGCTGGTGCTGTGCCTGTGGGTATTCGGGCTGGCTTCGCTCGCCTGCGGGCTGGCGAACGATGCGTCCACGCTGATCGCGGCGCGTTTTGTCCAGGGCGTGGGAGGCGGGGCGATGATGATCTGCCAGTTCGCGATCCTTTCGCACCAGTTCCGCGAGCCGGCGGCCCGGGCCCGGG
>NZ_JACARK010001134.1:0-1620 GCF_013386655.1 Pseudomonas sp. K5002
AGCGCGGGCGCCGCAAAGAAGCCGCCGAGCGCCTGGGCATCAGCCCGCGCACCCTGCGCTACAAGCTGGCGCAGATGCGTGACGCCGGGATGGACGTGGAAGCCTACCTCTACGCCACCTGAAAATTCTCAAAGCCGACAGGGCCAGTCGCCTTTTCTTACAGAATGCCACGGAGCTGGCACCCTTGTTGCTACCACCCCTGTAATCGCTGTGTAGTGTCAAAAAATTGCGGGTCGTCGGAGAGAAAGTTCATGAGCCAAGGTGTTGAGTTCAATCGGTTGATGTTGGATATGCGGTCCATGCAAATGGATGCCATGGCTCAACCGAAATCCGCCGCGCAAGCCGTACCGGAATTGGGCCAGAGCAGCTTTGCCGACATGCTCGGCCAGGCCATCAACAAAGTCAGCGACACCCAGCAGGCATCCAATCAGTTGGCGACCGCCTTCGAGATCGGCAAGAGCGGCGTGGACCTCACCGACGTGATGGTCGCCTCGCAAAAAGCCAGCGTTTCATTCCAGGCCTTGACCCAGGTGCGCAACAAACTGGTTCAAGCCTATCAAGACATCATGCAGATGCCGGTTTAAGGACGATTTGAGTCATGGCAGAAGCACTCGTGGATAACGCACCCGCCAAGGCAGACGGCAAGCCGCCGCTGTTTGGCCTGTCGTTCCTGGAAAACCTCTCCGAGATGACCATGTTGCGTCAGGTAGGCCTGATGGTCGGCCTGGCTGCCAGCGTGGCGATTGGTTTTGCCGTGGTGCTGTGGTCCCAGCAACCGGATTACCGTCCGTTGTACGGCAGCCTGGCCGGCATGGATTCCAAGCAGATCATGGAAACCCTGGCGGCGGCAGACATCAGCTACACCGTCGAACCGAATTCCGGCGCACTGTTGGTCAAGGCCGACGATGTGGCCCGTGCGCGGATGAAACTGGCGGCTGCCGGCGTAACCCCGTCCGACGCGAATATCGGCTTTGAAATCCTCGACAAGGACCAGGGCCTGGGGACCAGCCAGTTCATGGAAGCCACCCGCTACCGTCGCGGCCTGGAAGGCGAACTGGCGCGCACCATCTCTGCCCTGAACAACGTCAAGGGCGCCCGCGTGCACCTGGCGATTCCGAAAAGCTCGGTATTTGTGCGCGATGAACGCAAGCCCAGCGCCTCGGTCCTGGTCGAACTCTTTGCCGGCCGCTCCCTTGAGCCTGGTCAGGTATTGGCGATCATCAACCTGGTGGCCACCAGCGTTCCTGAATTGAGCAAGTCGCAGATCACCGTAGTCGACCAGAAGGGCAACCTGCTGTCGGACCTCGCGGAAAACTCTTCGCTGACCATGGCCGGCAAGCAGTTCGACTACAGCCGTCGCATGGAAAGCATGCTGACCCAGCGGGTGCACAACATCCTGCAACCGGTGTTGGGCAATGATCGCTACAAGGCTGAAGTGTCGGCCGACGTCGACTTCAGCGCCGTCGAATCGACCTCCGAGCAGTTCAACCCGGACCAGCCGGCCCTGCGCAGCGAGCAATCGACCACCGAACAACGTACCGCCAGCAATGGCCCGCAAGGCGTGCCGGGTGCCCTGAGCAACCAGCCGCCCACCCCGGCCACTGCCCCGCAAACCACCGG
>NZ_JACARK010001135.1:0-2941 GCF_013386655.1 Pseudomonas sp. K5002
TTTACCGCCCCCGGCGAACGCGTGCTGGCCTGGGCACGCACGGTGCTGGCGGCCTATGACGGCTTGCAGGCCGAGGCCGCTGCGTGTCGCGGCAACCTGGTAGGCACGTTGCGCCTGGGGGTGGTGCCGTTGTCGAGCTTCGATCCGCTGGCGTTGATGCAGAAGCTGCACAAGGAACACCCCAGCCTGCGCTTTGAGTTGTCCGCGTTAAGCTCCGAGCAAATCCTTGAACAACTTGCCAGCAACCGCCTGGACCTCGGTGTGTCGTACCTCGAGCGCCTGGACGCCGAGCGTTTCGACTCCCTGGCCCTGGGCGAAACCCGCATGGGCCTGCTGTACGACCAACGGTTCTTCAGCTTCGGCGACAAGCCCCTGAGTTGGGAGGCGCTGATCGAACTGCCCCTGGGCATGCTCACCAGCGGCATGCACTTTCGCCAGTCCATCGACCACAATTTCCACAGCCGTGGCCTCAACCCGCAGCCACTGTTGCAGACCGATGCCGTCCATCAATTGTTACAAGCGGTGCACGGCGGCCTGTGTTGCGCGGTGATGCCACTGGACGGCGGCCTCGACGCCCTCACCGAGCACCTGCGCCTGCAACCCATTGAAGACGCTCACACTTTGGCTCGCCTGGGGTTGATCATGCGCCGCAGTGCACCCCGTTCGGCCTTGGCGGAAGCGTGTTTTGCGCTATACCAGAAATCGCTGATCGAGACTTGATCGACGGCATCTATCGGTAGATCAGTACTGACGATTAGACGCGACCCTTTGTCGCGCCTAGTCTTACAGCTGAATACTCCCGGTGGTAATGCCCAATGAACGCCCAGCGCCCAGTCTGCGCGGCGCCCGCCCTCGAAACGCCCGCGCCCGCCGCCAGCCAGAGCTACCAGTTTTGTAATCTCGAACACACCGAATCGGCCAGCACCGCGCTTGCCGAGGAAGTCGCGTTGGCGATTGCCTATAACGACATCAGCCAGGCGGTGATGCTGGTGACGCCGACCGACCTTGAAGACTTTATTGTCGGATTCAGCATCGGTAGCGGCATTATCGAAGACGTTAGCGACATTTATGACCTGAAAATCAGCGGTTCGGGCTCGACCCAATACGCTCAGGTGCAGATTTCCAGCCGCGCGTTCTGGAATATGAAGCAGCAGCGCCGGCAACTCGCCGGCACCAGTGGCTGTGGGCTGTGCGGCGTAGAAGCCGTGGAGCAGGCGCTGCCCAACCTCAAGGTGTTGCCCGGCGCGCCGTTGCCGCCTGCCGAATGGCTGGATGGCCTGCGCCAGCGCATCAGCGCGTTCCAACCGCTGGGCCAGTACAGCGGCGCGGTGCATGCGGCGGTGTTCATGAACAACCAGGGCGAATTGCTGCTGGGCCGTGAAGACATCGGCCGGCATAACGCCCTCGACAAGCTGATCGGTGCGCTGATCCGCCAAAAGATTCCGACCGACGGCGGCCTGGCGATTGTTACCAGTCGCTGCAGCCTCGAACTGATCCAGAAAGTCCTGCGTGCAGGCATCCAGACCCTGGTCAGCCTGTCGTCGCCTACCGGCCTGGCCCTGCAATGGGCTCGCCGGCACAACCTCAATCTCATCCACCTGCCGCAGAAAAGTGCGCCGCGGGTCTATAGCCCTGCGATGGAGAATCAAGCGTGAGCAATCATCATCAAGCCGACGACAAACCCACCCCGCGCTACAAGCCCTATAAAGGCCCGGCGGGTGGTTGGGGCGCACTGATCAGCGTGGCGCAAGCCTGGCTGACCAGCGACAACGCGCTGAAAAACATCCGCATGATGCTCAAGACCAACCAGAACGGCGGCTTCGACTGCCCGGGCTGCGCCTGGGGCGACTCGCCGGAAAGCGGCATGGTCAAGTTCTGCGAGAACGGCGCCAAGGCGGTCAACTGGGAAGCCACCAAGCGCCGGGTCGACGCGGCATTCTTCGCCAAGCACAGCGTCAGCGCGCTGCTGGAGCAGAGCGACTACTGGCTTGAGTATCAGGGCCGCCTGACCGAGCCGATGAGCTACGACGCCGAAACCGACCGTTACAAACCCATCAGCTGGGAATCGGCTTTCGACTTGATCGGCAAGCACCTCAATGCGCTGCCAAACCCGGACATGGCCGAGTTCTATACCTCGGGCCGGGCCAGCAACGAAGCGGCTTACCTGTATCAACTGTTTGTGCGCGCCTACGGCACCAACAACTTCCCGGACTGCTCGAACATGTGCCACGAAGCCAGCGGCGTCGCCCTGGCGCAAAGCGTGGGCGTGGGCAAAGGCACCGTGACCTTCGATGACTTCGAGCATGCGGATGCGATTTTCGTCTGGGGCCAGAACCCCGGCACCAACCACCCACGCATGCTGGAGCCACTGCGCGAAGCGGTAAAACGCGGCGCCCAGGTGGTGTGCATCAACCCGCTGAAAGAGCGTGGCCTGGAACGCTTCCAGCACCCGCAACACCCGCTGGAAATGCTCACCAACGGCGACAAGCCAACCAACACCGCCTACTTCCGCCCGGCGCTGGGAGGCGACATGGCCATCCTGCGAGGCATGGCCAAGTTCCTGCTGCTGTGGGAACGCCAGGCCCAGGCCGAAGGCAAGGAGGCCGTGTTCGACCACGACTTCCTCAACGAACACACCGCCAACGTGCTGGATTACCTGGGCAAGATCGACGACACCTCATGGGATGAAATCGTCGAGCAGTCCGGCCTGACCCTGGTGGAGATCGAGCAAGCGGCGCGCATGTACGCCAAAGGCAAGAACGTGATCATGTGCTGGGCGATGGGCATCACCCAGCATCGCCACTCGGTGCCGACCATCCAGGAAATCGCCAACCTGATGCTGCTGCGCGGCAACATCGGCCGCCCGGGCGCAGGCCTGTGCCCGGTGCGTGGCCACAGTAACGTGCAGGGCGACCGCACCATGGGCATCAACGACCGGCCA
>NZ_JACARK010001136.1:0-1979 GCF_013386655.1 Pseudomonas sp. K5002
CGCTCCAGGCGAAACACCAGCCCCGGCACATTGGCGGCGATCCCTTGCAGCCGCGCCTCACTTTCCTGCAAGGCCGCGAGGGCCCGGCGACGCTCGGTGACATCGTTGAGGTAGACCACCAGGTATTCGCCGTCGGCAAAGCGCAGGAAACTCAGGGACACATCGGCTGGCAATACGCTGCCATCGGCGCGCAGGCAATTGGTGGCAAAACTCTGTGGCCCGTCTTCGCTGGCCCGGGCGCGCTTCCACAGGTTGAGCCAGCGGTCCATGGTCAGCGTCGGGTCGAATTCGATCAGCGGGCGTTCGATCAGGGCGCCGGGGGCGTAGCCGAGCATGGTTTCCGCCGCCTGATTGGCGTAGCGCACATGGCTGTCCCAATTGACCCAGAGGATACCGACGGTGCTTTGGTCGATGGAGAACTGGGTCAGGCGCAAGGCTTCGGCACCGGCGGCGCGGGCGGCGCTTTCTTCGCGGGCGGCCAGCAGATTATGCTCCAGGCCGCGTTGCTGGCGGCGCTGCCAGAACACCAGGGCCAGGCTGGCGAGCAATAGCAGGCCCAGCAGCAACGTGAGGTTTTGCCAGAAGCCGGGGGACTCGGTCACCCGTGGGTATTTGGGCTGCAGCCAGCGGCTGTGCAACTGGTCCAGATCACGAGCGGGAATCGCGCGCAAGGCGCTTTGCATGATATCAGCCAGCTCGGGCCAGTCGCGCCGCGTGGCCACCCGCAGCAATTGCGGCAGGCCAATATCGCCGACCACGGCAAGGCCGGCGAACTCGGTTTCGCCCGACAACCGGCTCAATTGCGCCTCATCCACCACCGCATACCGCGCCTGCTGGCTCACCAGCAATTGCAGGGCCTGGCGCTCCATGGGCACGCCTTGCAGGTTGAGACTCGGGTAGGTGCTGCGCAGGTAATCCGCCACTGCGCTGGGCATGCGCACAGCGACGCGGGATTGGTCGTCGAGTTTCTCCAGGTCGACTGCGGTGCTGCCATCGCGAACCCCGACGATGTGCTGGGGAACGCGCATATACGGATCGGAGAATAACCACAGGCGCAGGCCGGCCGGGGTTTGCAGCAGGCCGGGGGCGAGGTCGACCTCGCCGTCACGCACCGCCGCCTCCAGTTGCTCCTGATTGGGAAAGTTGCGCCAGGTCAGTTCGATATTCAGCGCCTTGGCCAGCCACTGCATCAATTCGACGTTGGCCCCGGACAGCCGCTGCAAGCGCCGATCGTATTGGGCATAAGGCGCCTGTAACACCAGCCCGACCCGCAGGTCGGGATGCTGTTCGAGCCATTCGCGCTGGCCGGCATCGAGCTGCGCCTGGTGAGTGGCAGGCGCAGGCACGGCGCCCGCGATCAAGGGAAAGCATATACAGCCGATAACCAGCAGGTAGCGAAAACCCATGATCCACGTCTCATATCACTGACAAATACTGACCAACCCATTAGGCTGCCGGAATCACTTCTGGCCGGAAATCAACGATGCCACTTTCCCACCGCTCGGCACTGCCAGCATTGTGCCTGTCGCTGCTGTTTACCAGCGCCTTTTGTGTCGAGGCCGCCGACACTCCCGCTCCCGCCCCGGAAAAGCCAGTGGTGCGCCAGCCCTTGCCGGAGCGCAGCCAGGAAGAAGCCAACGCCCTGGAACGACAAATCCCGCAGCAGGAACAACAACAGTTGCAGGCGGGCAGCGATTCTTTCCTGGCTTTGTGGAAGCCGGCCAACAGCGGTGAGCCTGAAGGCGTGGTGATTATCGTCCCGGGCAACGGCGAAAGTGCTGACTGGCCTCAAGCAATCGCGCCGTTGCGCAAGAAATTGCCGGACGCCTCCTGGGGCACCCTGAGCTTGTCGCTGCCGGACCTGACCCTGGACACCTTGCCACCCCGCGTCATCGAATCGCCCAAGGCGACCGTGGAGACCAGCAGCAAAGACGCCAGCACCGTCGCCAAACCCGTGGAGCAAGCCGCCAGCGCCGAAG
>NZ_JACARK010001137.1:0-1964 GCF_013386655.1 Pseudomonas sp. K5002
CCCTGGAAAAACGCTGCCTGATGAGCAACTCGTTTGCCTTCGGCGGCAACAACGTCAGCCTGATTATCGGAGACGCCCCATGACTGATTGGCCGCTCGCCGAACTGCTGCCCCACGCCGGTGACATGATCCTGATCGATCAGGTCTTGAGCTTTGATGAAGAACAGATCCAGACCCGCCTGACGGTCAAGCCCGGCGGTCTTTTCAACCGCGCCGATGGCAGCCTGCCCGCGTGGGTCGGCATTGAGTTGATGGCGCAAAGCGTCGCGGCCTACGCCGGTTGCCGCGCGCGCCAGAAAGGTGAAGCCGTGGAGTTGGGCTTCCTGCTGGGCACGCGCAAGTTCGAGTGCAACGTCGAGCACTTTCCCGCAGGCACCGAGCTGACCATCCACGGCCTGCGCTCCCTGGAAGACGACAACGGCATGGGTGTGTTCGAATGCCACCTCACCGGTCACGGCATCCAGGCCAGCGCGCGCTTGAACGTATTTCGACCGCCCCAGGCGGCCAACTATTTAGATGAATCGAAGGACACCACGCCATGACTGAATCCGTATTGGTGACCGGCTCCAGCCGTGGCATCGGCCGCGCTATCGCTGTGCGCCTGGCCCAGGCCGGGCACGACATCGTGCTGCACTGCCGCAGCGGGCGTGCCGAGGCGGATGCGGTGCAGGTCGAAATCGAAGCGCTGGGGCGCAAGGCCCGGGTGTTGCAATTCGATGTGGCGGACCGCGCCAGCTGCAAGGAGATCCTTGAAGCCGACGTGGAAGCCCATGGCGCGTATTACGGCGTGGTGCTCAATGCGGGCCTGACGCGCGACGGCGCGTTTCCAGCGCTGTCGGAAGACGATTGGGACGTGGTGATGCGCACCAACCTCGACGGTTTCTACAACGTGCTGCACCCGGTGATGATGCCGATGATTCGTCGTCGCGCCGCCGGGCGGATCGTGTGCATCACCTCGGTATCCGGGCTGATCGGCAACCGCGGCCAGGTCAACTACAGCGCGTCCAAGGCCGGCCTGATCGGCGCCGCCAAGGCCCTGGCCATCGAGCTGGGCAAGCGCAAGATCACCGTCAACTGCGTGGCCCCCGGGCTGATCGACACCGCGATGCTCGATGAAAACGTACCGGTGGAAGAGCTGATGAAAATGATCCCGGCCCAGCGCATGGGCACGCCGGAAGAAGTCGCCGGGGCGGTGAATTTCCTGATGTCGGCAGAAGCCGGCTACATCACCCGCCAAGTGCTGGCCGTAAATGGAGGCCTGTGCTGATGAAACGCGTGGTGGTCACCGGCATGGCCGGCGTTACGTCCCTGGGCAGCGATTGGGCAACCATCGCCGCCAACTTCCGCGCCAACCGCAGCGGCATCCGGCGCATGGACGAGTGGGACCGTTTCACCGAACTGAACACCCGGCTGGCCGGGCCGATCGATGATTTCGTGGTGCCCGCCCACTGGACCCGCAAGCAACTGCGCAGCATGGGCCGGGTTTCCCGGCTAGCGGTATGGGCGGCGGAGCAGGCGCTCAAAGACGCCGGCTTGCTGGGCGACGAGTCGATCAAGGACGGGCGCATGGGCGTGGCCTGTGGCTCGTCCACCGGCAGCACCGACGAGATCAAGGCCTTCGGCAATATGCTGCTGAACTCGGTGGCCGAGGGGCTGAACGCCAACTCCTACGTGCGGATGATGCCCCACACCACGGCGGCGAATATCAGCATTTTCTTCGGCCTCACCGGCCGGCTGATCCCCACGTCCAGCGCGTGCACCAGCGGCAGCCAGGGCATCGGCTACGCCTATGAAGCCATCAAGTTCGGCCGCCTGCCGCTGATGTTGGCAGGTGGCGCCGAAGAGCTGTGCCCTACCGAAGCCATGGTGTTCGATGCGCTGTACGCCACCAGCCTGAAAAACGATGCACCACAAACCAGCCCGCGTCCCTACGACAGTGGCCGCGACGGCCTGGTGATCGGCGAA
>NZ_JACARK010001138.1:0-718 GCF_013386655.1 Pseudomonas sp. K5002
CAGGCCGAGGCCGAACGCCTGGACATGGCGCCGGAACTGATGCTGCGCAAGAAAACCCTTGAAGCCCTGGTCAAGAGCGGCTACCCCGAGGGGCCTTACCAATTGCCAGATTCGCTGCGTGGCTGGCGCCGCGAACTGATGGGCCAGGCGCTGCTGGACAGCCTGGCCACTGCCGGAGAACAGCCTTGAAACGTATCTGCTCCATCTATCGCAGCCTCAAACGAAACGAGATGTACCTCTACGTGCTGAAAAGCGATGCACTGGAGCGCGTGCCGGAAAGTCTGCTGGCCGCCTTCGGCAAGCCGCACCACGCCTTCGACCTGGTGCTGAGCCCGGAGCGCAAGCTGTCCCGCGAGGACATCACCGTGGTTCTGGAGAACCTCGAAAAGCAGGGTTACCACCTGCAAATGCCGCCGGCCGAGGACGAGTACATCGAACACTTGCCCGAAGAGCTGCTGCGACGCAATGACCCGATGTGATCGGTCAGTGCCCCGTCCGGGGCACATCATCTATGGAATTCAATTTTTGGCGGCGGCCGCACGGTACAGTGAACTGGACCGGCGGCCGCCTGCAGTGTTTTTGAAAGGTTTGAACCATGCGCGTTCTGATTGCTGAACACGATCACCCGCTGTACGCCCGGCTGCTGCGCGAAGCGGCGCCGGACCTTGAGGTCATGACCAGCGGCGACTCCGCCGAATTGTCGCGCCTGGCGGCCGAT
>NZ_JACARK010001139.1:0-2562 GCF_013386655.1 Pseudomonas sp. K5002
GCCCCAACCGCAATGCACGGCAATCGGCGTGGGGTCCAGTT
Organism: Pseudomonas sp. K5002; assembly: GCF_013386655.1. Classification (NCBI taxonomy): domain Bacteria; kingdom Pseudomonadati; phylum Pseudomonadota; class Gammaproteobacteria; order Pseudomonadales; family Pseudomonadaceae; genus Pseudomonas; species Pseudomonas sp. K5002. The sequence continues at coordinate 42 of NZ_JACARK010001139.1, forward strand.
CGCTGCCGTCTTCGGCGAAGCGGGCTTGCAGGCGCTCGGAGGAGGGCGCCTGGCCTCGCAGCAAGCGTTGGCTGTAAGCCGTGGCATGAGGTTTCATGAATCAGATTCCTTGTTCGCTGAGCCACAGGTTCAGCGCCGCCAGTTGCCACAGCTTGGAGCCGCGCAACGGGGTCAGTTGGCCTTGGGGATCGGTGAGCAGGCGGTCGAGCATGGCCGGGTTGAACAGGCCGCGGTCCTGGCTTGGGTCCAGCAGCAGCTCACGCACCCAGTTCAGGGTGTCACCCTGCAAATGCTTGAGGCCGGGCACCGGGAAATAGCCTTTCTTGCGGTCGATGACTTCGCTCGGGATCACCCGGCGCGCGGCTTCCTTGAGCACTTGTTTGCCGCCGTCCGGCAGTTTGAATTTGCCCGGCACGCGGGCCGACAGTTCTACCAGGCGATAGTCGAGAAACGGTGTGCGCGCTTCCAGGCCCCAGGCCATGGTCATGTTGTCGACGCGCTTGACCGGGTCATCCACCAGCATCACGGTGCTGTCCAGGCGCAGGGCTTTGTCCACCGCCGCATCGGCGCCGGGCTGGGCGAAATGCTCGCGCACGAAGTCACCGGCGGCGTCATTCGCGGTCAACCATTTCGGCGCGACGGTAGCGGCATAGTCGTCGTAGCTGCGGTCGAAAAATGCGTCGCGGTAGGCCGCGTACGGGTCGCTTGCGCCATCCACCTGCGGGTACCAGTGGTAACCGGCGAACAGTTCATCGGCGCCCTGGCCGCTTTGCACCACCTTGCAGTGCTTGGCCACTTCCCGGGACAGCAGGTAGAAGGCAATGCAGTCATGACTGACCATCGGCTCGCTCATGGCGCGGAACGCCGCCGGCAATTGCTCGATGATTTCGCTTTCAGCGATACGCAGTTGGTGGTGACGCGTGCCGTAATGCTTGGCGATCAAGTCCGAATACTGGAACTCGTCGCCGCGCTCGCCTCCAGCGTCTTCAAAACCGATGGAGAAGGTCGACAGGTCCTGCACGCCGACTTCCCGCAACAGACCCACCAGCATGCTGGAATCGACACCGCCGGAAAGCAGCACGCCCACATCCACCGCCGCCCGCTGACGAATCGCCACGGCTTCGCGAGTGCTGTCGAGCACGCGGTCGGTCCAGTCTTCCAGGGTCAGGTTGGCTTCATCGGCGTGGGGGCCGTAGGGCAGGGTCCACCAGGTTTTCTGTTCAGTCTTGCCATCGGCGTCGATGCGCATCCAGGAGGCGGGCGGCAGCTTTTCAATGCCCGCCAGCAGGGTGCGCGGCGCCGGCACCACGGCGTGGAAGTTCAGGTAGTGATTGAGGGCCACCGGATCGAGGATCGGGTTGATATCGCCACCCTTGAGCAGCGCCGGCAGGGCCGAGGCAAAACGCAGGCGCTGGCCGGTGCGCGACAGGTACAGCGGCTTCACGCCGAGGCGGTCACGGGCGATGAACAGGCGCTGGGCATCGCGCTCCCAGATGGCGAAGGCGAACATCCCGTTGAGCTTGGGCAACAAGGCTTCGCCCCAGGCGTGGTAGCCCTTGAGCAGCACTTCGGTGTCACCACCGGAATAGAAGGCGTAGCCCAGGGCTTCCAGCTCTTCACGCAATTCCGGGAAGTTATAGATCGCGCCGTTGAACGCCAGGGACAGGCCCAGCTGGGCGTCGACCATCGGTTGGGCGGAGCCATCCGACAGGTCCATGATTTTCAGGCGTCGATGGCCCAGGGCAATCGGCCCCTGGGCATGAAAGCCCCACGCGTCAGGACCGCGTGGCGCCAAGTGATGGGTGATTCGTTCCACCGCTGCCAGGTCGGCAGGTTGGTGATCGAAACGTAACTCTCCAGCTAATCCGCACATAAATTCCTTACCGGTTTTTCCGTTGGGGAGGGATAGAAATGCAGCCCGCCAAAACAGCGGGTACCCAGAGACTGACCCGGGTAAATTGTGGGAGTTTTAGAACAATACGTTATAAGGCAAAGAGCCTTGACGGGTTGCAAGCCCGTCGTCGCCCTCAGGATTTGCCTGGGTTACCGCGGATCAGGGCACGCAGCGCGAACCGATTGGGGTGACAGGCTTCGCTGACACTGCGCGGCAGCGGCAGGGGCTCATTGTCGAGCCAGGCGGCCAGCAGCTCTGCGCAGAGTGGCGCGGTGACCAGCCCCCGTGAGCCATGGCCACTGTTGATATACACGCCGTGCAACCACGGGCACGGCGCATCAGGGACCTGCCGGGCGTCTTTGCCGAGGGCGGCGTAGGTGTGATCAAACGCCTCTCGCTGCGCCAGCGGTCCGACGATCGGCAGGTAGTCCGGGCTGGTGCAACGGAAGGCGGCGCGGCCTTCGAGCTGTTCGGGTGCCAGGCTGTCGGCGCCCAGGCGTTGCAGCAAATCGAGGGAGATTTCCCGCAGCATCTGCAGATTGCCCGCGTGCTCGGCCACCGTGGGCGTAAGGTCATCGCTCTTGAAGTCGAAACTGGCACCGAGGGTGTGCTCGCCCAGGCGTGGCG
>NZ_JACARK010001140.1:0-710 GCF_013386655.1 Pseudomonas sp. K5002
GCGATCCTGCCGGCGGTGCGCAAGTTCGCCGAGCAGCTGGAGCGCCTGGAACTCGCCGTGGAAGAAGCGGTGGCGGGGCAGTCGGGGATGTTGACCATCGGCGCGATCTCCACGGCGATGTTTGATGTGCTGCCGGGGTTGATCGAGCAACTGAAGCTTGATTACCCGCAGCTCACGGTGTCGGTGCGGGAAATCGACAGCGTCGAGGCGTTGCCGGCGCTGGAGGTCGGGGATATCGACCTGGCGTTTGCCCGGCTGGATGGTGACCTTGGGGCTTCGGTGCAGTCATTGCCATTGACGGAGGACCGGCTGGTGGTGGCGCTGCCGGTGGATCATCCGTTGGCGAGTCGTACGCGGATCAGTTTGTCGAGCCTGGCGAATGAGCCGTTGGTGATGTTTTCGCGCAACGTCAGTCCGGTGTATTTCGACAATTTGATCGCTACCTGTCGTGCCAGCGGGTTTTCGCCTCGGGTGCTGCATGAAGTGCGGTCGGTGGCTTCGCAGATCGCGTTTGTCAGCTATGGGCAGGGTATTGCGTTGGTGCCGGCGTCGTTGAAGAAGCTGGCGCCGGCCAATGTGGTGTTTCGGGCGTTGAGCCAGAAGCTCAATGTGGTGACCACGGCCGTCGCCTGGAATACCCAGCGGCCGAACCCGGTGGTGGAGGCGGTGATCGCGCGGTTTCGCTAGGGGTTGGGGTTGAGTACATATCC
>NZ_JACARK010000115.1:0-5367 GCF_013386655.1 Pseudomonas sp. K5002
GCTCCCAGGGCTGAGGGGATGCCCAGGGGGCCCGTAAGTACGACGGCCATGGGGCGACCGCACGCACGGTAGTAGCCGTCGGCGAGGTGCACGGCGCTGTGGGCCTGGATGACGTGGATAAAGGGGATGTCGGTGCCCGGGGTCAGCAGCGCTTCCACCAGGGCCCGGGCGCCGTCGCCCGGGGGCCCGGCTACGTAGTCGACACTGTTGGCCTTGAGTGCCTTGGCGATGATTTGGCCACCTGTGAATTTCACTCGATACTCCAGCGAATGCGCGGCGTCTGGGCCGGGATCAGGCTTGGAGTATTCGCCTGGTGCGGGGTGGGCTCAATTTCGCACCTTGGGTAAAAGAGACGCAGATTGACGCAGATATTGGGGCTCACTACAGCACAGCGGCCTGCAGGCCGGCTTGAGTGTTAGAAGCCAAATCAAAAGCTAAAGCGGGCACGGTCAAATGTGGGAGCTGACTTGCCAGCGATGGCATCGCCCAGGTGTGTCTGATGTACCGAGTTGTCTGCATCGCAGGCAAGCCAGCTCCTACAGAAAAGCCGCTCTGCTTCTGCTCTGGTTTCTAACCTGCAGGTCGGCTTTCAGGCCGCCGTGCTCTTGCTACGGATCCCCCCAGAAACCCCTGGCCCCCCACGTGCGCCGCTTAGGTCACTCCAATGCGTCAGAGTGCGTCGCTTTTAACCCCCCTGCGAAATTGAGCCCCCCGCCTCCCCGCTCAATACTCAACCCATGAAAACAACAAGCCGAGCCTATCAAGCGCTGGGCGCACCGCTTCAGGCCCGCAACACCCTGCAGCCCGGAATAAGCGTGCGTCGCCCCGCCAAGGAAGAGTCAATCGGAACAGTGGAGGCCTTACCACCCTCCCCAGCAGCATGGAATCAATGCTGGCCATAACACTGCCGATCCAACTGACTGCATACAAAAGGACGCACCTGGCATCGACACCAGGCCCACGCCTTGCAAGTCGCTCAACATTTGCACCCACCACCCAGGCAGGAACTCGAAATGAAAAAAGAAATAGAGACGGGTTATGGTTTGACCGGCATTGACTTCAATTCCCTCAGCTTGAAACGACGCTCGTTCCTGCTGGGCGCTGCCGCCTCTGCCGCAGGCTTGTACCTCGGCTCGTTCGTGCCCAGCGCATTTGCCGCCACCACCGGGCACCTGGAAATCCTCGGCTGGGAAGGCGAAACCGGCGACGCCGAACTCGCCGACTGGCGCAAGCAACGCAACGTTACCGTGCGCTCCAGTTATGCCAGCAACCAGGACGACATCACCGCCCGGCTGGCAGGCTCCGATCCGGTGCAGCTCGACCTGACCATGTACGCCCTGGGCTACGAAAAGATCTATCAGGAAATGGGCCTGCTCAAGGCCATCGACACCACGAAGATCCCCAACTATTCCGCCGACAATACCCTCGCGCTGTTCTACAAGGGCAGCCGTTGGTACTGGGACGGCAAGCAATGGGGCATCCCGTTGCTGTGGGGGATGAACACCATCATCTACAACCCCAAGAACGTCAAAAAGCCCACCCAATACACCGACCTGCTGGACCCCAAGCTCAAGGGCAAGTTGACCTTTGTCGATGACGGCACCTCGAACTGGTCGCTGATCGCAACTATCGCCGGCTACGGCGACAAGTACCCCAACCTGACCCGCGCCGAATTCAACGACGCCTTTGAAAAACTCAAGCCGTACCGTGATCAATGCCGCGTGTTCGCGGCTTCGTCGGGTGACGCGGTATCGCTGCTGGTATCGGGTGAAGTGGACGCGGTGTTCTCGGCCTCCGCCAACACCCCGAGCGAAACCATCAAGCGTGGCGTGACCACTGCCCTGTCGGTGCCCAGCGAAGGCGCAGCGCTGTGGTGCGATGCGTTGTTCATCCCGAAAACCGCCAAGGATATTCCCCTGGCCCTGGAGTTCATCAACAAGACCCTGGAGCCCGATACCCAGGCCAAGATGGCAACCACGATGTTCTCCGGCGTGGTCAACCCCAAGGCCGTGCCGCTGCTGCCGGAGGACCTGAGAAACACCTTTGACTACGCGAACCTCGACAGCTTCTTCGAGAAATCCAAACTCTATGGCCAACCGCCCCTGAGCTCCGAAAAGTATGTGACCTATGCGGAATGGATCGATCAGTGGGCGAACTTCAAAGGCTCGTTCTAGAGCGCTTGGCACGCCGGCGCTGGCAACCGTGGGGTGGGTGTTCATCAACACGCGCCCCACGGGTCAACGCGCCCTGACTCTCGAATAAAAACGCAAAGGCAACCTCATCATGACCGTAGTCAACAACACCGAGTCCATGCCCCTGGACGACGGCGATTCAAGGGTCGGTAAACACGTGAAGATGGATAAGAGAACCCTCAGCGGGTATTGGCTGGCGTCGCCGCCGTTGCTGTTTCTGGTGGTGTTCTTTCTGGTTCCGTCGGCACTGTTGCTGATTGCCAGTTTCTGGACCGCCAAGACCTTCAGCATGGAGCCCGCCGCCACCCTGGCCAACTATGCCAAGGCCCTGAGCGCCAGCGGGTTTTATGACTCGCTGTGGATCGCCCTGCAAAACGGCTTCTGGACCGCCCTGCTCTCCACCGTGATCAGTGCGCCGGTGGCCTATTACATCGTGTACCGCACACGCTCCAACGCCGTGTTGTACCTGGCGTTGGTGTCGTGGTTTTCCAGTTACCTGGTACGGGTCTACGCATGGCGCTCGATCCTGGGCACCAACGGCGTGATCAACTCCACCCTGCTGCACTTCGGCCTGATCGACCAGCCGCTGGAGTGGCTGGTGTTCAGCAAGTTCGCCGTGGTGCTGACCCTGGTGCACATCATGCTGCCTTTCACTCTGTTGCTGCTGGTGTCGGGCCTGCGGGACATCAAGAAGGACTACCTGGAGGCCGCTGCCGACCTGGGCGCCGGCGGTGTCACCATTCTGTGGCGGGTGATCATGCCGATGGCCCACAAGAGCATCGTCAGCTCCTTCATGTTCACCTTCGTGCTGGCCGCCAGCGACTACGTCACCCCGCAACTGCTGGGCGGCCGGGATGCGATGACCACCGGGCTGGTGATCGCCAACCAGTTCCGCTCGGTAGGTAACTGGCCACTCGGTGCGGCGATGGCTTATCTGCTGTTGATCGTGTTCATGCTGGTGTACGCGTTGCTGCTGGGGGTGTTGCGCGCAGCCAACCTGGCACCCGGCAAGCGTTACCACGACTGACTGCCGCTCATAAAAAAGGTAACTCGCCATGATCCGGTTATTCACTTACGTCTACATGTTGTTCCTCTACGCGCCCATCGCGATTATCGCGCTGTTCAGCTTTCACTCGTCCGCCTCGCTGTCGTTCCCGTTCGAGGGTTTTTCCACGCGCTGGTACGAGGCGCTGTTCAGCAGTTCGGACTTCATGACAGCCCTGACCAACAGTGCGATCGTCGCCGCCGGTTCGGCGATTCTCACCACGCTGCTGGGCACGTTCTCGGCCCTGGCGCTGATGCGCATGAAAGGCCGGGTAAAAGCGGTGTTCGCGTTCATGAACTTCGCCCCCATCGCCTTGCCCGGTTTGTTTTTGGGGATTGCACTGGTGATTTTCTTCTCACTGGTCGGCCTGCCCCGCTCGCTGCTGACGGTGATCATCGGCCACACCCTGTTCACCTTTCCGTTCTTCGTGGAGTCGGTGCGCTCACGGCTGGAGTATTTCGACCTGTCGTTCGAGGAGGCCGCCCGCGACCTCGGCGCCTCGCCCCTCAAAGCGTTCTGGCTGGTGACGCTGCCGATCATCGGGCCAACCATCGCCGGCGCCGCGATCCTCGCGGTGGCGCTGTCGATGGATGAATTCCTGATCACCGTGTTCGTCACCGGCAGCGACACCACGCTGCCCCTCATGATTCTTTCGATGATGCGCCGCGCCGTCAGCCCCACCATCAATGCCGCCTCGGTATTCATGCTGGTGGTGACCATCGCCATCATCGCCATTGCCGGCCTGGTCATGACCTTGCGTCGTCGCCGCCTCGAACTTGAACGTGCTGAAACTGCAGAGTAATCACCATGACCAACAGTATTGAACTGACCGGGATTTCCAAGAGCTACGGCAACCTCACTGCCCTGGGCAAAGTCGACCTCACGGTAAAACGCAACGAGATCCTGACCCTGCTCGGCCCCAGTGGCTGCGGCAAGACCACCCTGATGCGGATCATTGCCGGCTTCGAAGAACCCACCACCGGCAAAGTGGTGATCGACGGCAAGGACTCCACCGCCCTGGCGCCTGAACACCGCCCGGTGAATATGGTGTTCCAGAAGTACGCGCTGTTCCCGCACCTGGACGTGTTCGACAACGTGGCCTTCGGGTTGCGTTTGAAGAAGAAGCCCAAGGATGAGATCAAGCGTGAAGTGAACAAGGCGCTGGAACTGGTGCAACTGGAAAGCTTCAAGAGCCGCTGGATCTCCGAGCTCAGTGGCGGGCAGGCGCAACGTGTGGCCCTGGCCCGCGCACTGGTGAATCGCCCGGCGGTGTTGCTGCTGGACGAGCCGCTGGCGGCCCTGGACCTGAAGATTCGCCATCACATGCTTAACGAGATCAAGCGCATCCACGAAGAGACTTCCACCACGTTTGTGTATGTGACTCACGACCAGGACGAAGCGATGATCTTGTCGGACCGTGTGGTATTGCTGAACAAGGGTGGCATCGAGCAGATCGGCGGGCCGCAGGAGATGTATTGGTCGCCGCGCACGTTGTTTGCCGCCAGGTTTTTCGGCGATACCAATATCGTCAACGGCACGTATGGGCTCGGTGGCGTGGTCGAGTTGCCGTTTGGGCGTTATGCCCATACGGCTAAAAGCGGCGTGGGTGCAGGGCCGGTGAATGTGTCGATCCGGCCTGAAACCATCGGCCTTGAGCCGGCGCTGGGCGCCGCACTGGCCGACGGTGCGTTCGCCGGGAAGGTCAAGGACACTTCGTTTATCGGTAATCGGGTGATCTACCGCGTGGAGGTGGCCGGTGGCACGCTTGATCTCAAATGCCAGCAACTGCCGACTCCCGGCAGCCACGCACTGCCGCCGGGTACGAACGTGGCGTTGACCTGCAAACCGGAAAGCTTTGTGGTGATTCCGGTCTGAAGGGGTTGAACATGGGGCCTGGCTGAAGCAGCCGAGGTTCATTTTTACGCTGGATCATGCGCTCTTTCACGGGAGGCTGGTCTGGCGTTTTTTTTGCCCGGGGGGAAGAGAGTAATGGTCGGTTTTATTGAGCGGGAAGTGGGCCCTCCGGTAAGTCTAGATTTACCGGGGGCCCGTGCCGGGCTGACCATCTCATTAGGGCTCTGCCCCGCCTGTCGGCACCTCGCCTAGGCTCGGCGTTCCCTCACTCCGGCA
>NZ_JACARK010001141.1:0-777 GCF_013386655.1 Pseudomonas sp. K5002
GCCCTGCGCGCTGCATCAGCCGGGCTACGCCCTTGGCCGAGCCAATCTGCAGTACCCGTTCCACCGGCAGGAAATCTACCCCCAGGTCCAGGCTCGACGTACACACCACGGCCTTCAGTTGCCCCTCCTTCAGGGCTCGCTCCACCCAGTCCCGGGTTTCCCGGGACAGCGAGCCGTGGTGCAGGGCAATCACTCCGGCCCAGTCGGGGCGCGCGTCGAGCAGGGCCTGGTACCAGATTTCCGATTGTGCCCGTGTGTTGGTAAACACCAGGCAACTGCTGCTGGCATCGACTTCGGCCACCACTTGCGGGAGCATTTTCAGGCCGATATGGCCGGCCCACGGAAAGCGCTCGATAACCGGTGGCAACAGGGTGTCTACTCGCAACTGTTTGGTGGTTTGGCCTTGGACGTTGATCCCGCCGCCTTGTGGGATCAACACCTCCAACGCGTGGGCCTGATTACCCAGGGTTGCGGAAATGCCCCACACAATCAGCTCGGGGTGCCATTGCCGCAGGCGGGCGAGGGCCAGTTGCAATTGCACGCCGCGTTTGTTGCCGATCAGTTCGTGCCATTCGTCCACTACCACCATGCGCAGGTGCGACAGGCTGGCCTGGCTGTCGGCGCGGGCGAGCATCAGCGTGAGGCTTTCCGGGGTGGTGATCAGGGTGGTGGGCAGACGGCGGGTTTGGCGGGCGCGTTCGCTGCTGGTGGTGTCGCCGGTGCGCAGGCCGACGGTCCAGGGGATTTTCAGTGATTCGAGCGGGGCCTCAAGGGCGC
>NZ_JACARK010001142.1:0-909 GCF_013386655.1 Pseudomonas sp. K5002
GGGCGCTGCCGGCCAATTGCGTGTCCAGGCACCTGGCGTTGGGGGCGTTCCGGGCCAGGACCGGCCTGGCATGGACCGAGCTCGACAGCCCGGTGAAAACCACCCTGTTCAACCTGATCGACGAGTTGTTTGGCGATTGATTGTTTCATCCGGTGAAATGCTGGATTGTAAAAACTGGCTATTCTGCTGCGTGCCGTAGCGGTGGAACATAAGCGTCATCGACCCGATCACCGGGTCGAGTCCCTGGCACATCGCGGAGCCCGTCATGATCAAACTGTACCGTTACCCCTTGTCTGGCCATTCCCACCGGGTTGAGTTGATGCTGTCGCTGCTGGGCGTGCCCGCTGAGCGGGTGCACGTCGATCTGAAGCAAGGCGCGCACAAAACCCCTGAATTCCTGGCCACCCTCAACAGCTTCGGCCAGGTGCCGGTGATCGATGATAACGGCGTGGTGCTGGCGGACTCCAACGCGATCCTGGTGTACCTCGCCGGCCAATATGGCACCGCCCAGTGGCTGCCCACCGAGCCTTTGGCCCAGGCCCGTGTGCAGCGTTGGCTCTCGGCTGCGGCAGGACCACTGCACACCGGGCCGGCTGCGGCGCGATTGATCACTGTGTTCGGTGCCGCGCTGGATGCCGAGGCGACCATCAGCCGCTCCCACGCATTCCTCAAAGTGGTAGAGCACCAGTTGGAGCAGAGCCGTTTTCTCACCGGTGACCTGCCGACGATTGCCGATATCGCGCACTACACCTACATCGCCCATGCGCCGGAGGGGAATGTCGCGCTGGACGACTATCCGCAGGTTCGCGCCTGGCTGGGCAGTATCGAGGCGCTGCAGGGGTTTGTGGGTATGCAACGCACCGCTGTGGGCCTGGCGAAGGTTTGAAGATTTTGTGGCGAGGGAGCTTG
>NZ_JACARK010001143.1:0-8664 GCF_013386655.1 Pseudomonas sp. K5002
GCTGCTGTCGGTTAGGGTGCGCATGCCGGCGCCCTGGCGCACCTGGATGGCGGTGTTGTCGTTGGTAATGTCGCCCTTCAGGGTGGTGAGGCTGACCTGGGTGCCGCGTATCTCGCCAGCCATGGAATTGCGGATGCTGTCCTGGGCCAGCAGGCTGAGGTTGTTGCCGGCCTCGATCAGGCCGCCGGTGTAGAGGCTGCCGCTGCTGGCCACCGAGAGGTTGTTGCTGGCGCGCAGGGTGCCGACGTTGATCAGGTCGCCGCCGGTCATCAGGTTGAGGTCACGGCCCTGGATCAGGCTGTTGCCGCGCACGTTGCGGGAGTCGGCCTGGGCCAGGTAGAGCACCGGCACGAGCACGGTCTGGCCGTCGACCACGCGGTTTTCCATCCACACGATGTCGTGGGTCAGGGCGCCGACTTGCTGGTCAGTGAGGGACACGCCGACGCTCAGGCGCAAGGCGTCCTTGCTGGCCAGGGCGTTGTCCATCAGGTAGCGGAACTGGTCGTAGTCGCTGGTCAGGCCACCGGCGAGGAAGCGTTGCCCGGTTTGCGCCAGCACGGCATCGCGGATCAGCCGTGACTCGTATTGCCCGTCACCCAGGCGACGCCAGGCGTTGTCGGGGCTGTAGCCGAGCTTGCCGAGCATGTAGTCGGAGCTGAAGAAACCCGCCACAGTGGTGAGGTTCGGGTTGGTCTCGATCAGGTAGTGGCTGGTGGGGTCGGCGTTTTTGATGAACAGGCCGTAGTCGCCCTTGGGCAACTGGAAGCCGGGCGCGGTGGTGGGATCGACCGGGGTGAAGGACTCGCCGGTGTAGTCCACGGGTACGTAGCGGCCGTCGGGCGCGATGCTGGTCACCGGCAATACGCTGCTCGGCGCCTGGGCGGTGGCGTCGTTGACGTGCTTGCTCAGGTTGATGTTGATGCCGCCGACGGGGATGCCGGTCTGGTCGTCACCGAGGGTGCCGGTCAGTTGCTCCAGGGTGTTGGTGTGCAACGTGCCATTTTGCAGGGTGCGCGCAACGTTGAGGTTGACCGCGCCACCGGCCTGTATCGTCGCGGTGTAGCCCGGGCCGCCGTTGTCGGTCCAGGTGGTGACGTTGCTTTGTTCGGAGAAACGCCAGTCGCTCGACCGGGCCTTGAGCACCTCAAAGCGTGCTTCATCGAAATTACCCGCTGCCACTGCTGCGTTGAAGGCGGGCACGTCGATGTATTCCATCCGGTCCCACTCATCGGTGTCGATGCGCTGCGGGGTGCCGATGACGATGGTGTTCTGCCCGGTGCGAGTCGCGGCGCCCTGGTTGAGCAGGTCGTTGGCGGTGATGCTCAGGTTGCCATTCGCCGCCAGCAGGCTATAGCGGTTCTGGACGTTGTCGCCCTGGATCAGCAGGTCTTTGCCCGCCACCAGGCGCGCAGATGCCGAGTCCTTGATCGCGGATTCAAGGTAGGTCTGGTTGATGGTGATTTGACCGCGCTTGAACGAGTCGTGCCCGCCGCAGTGCTGGCCGCACTGCCAATTGAGGCTGCCGGTGGTGACGGTCTGGCCCAACTCGAATTCAGCCTTGGCGTTTTCCACATTCCGCGCACTGATGCCGATATTGCCTTCGCTTTCAACCGTACCGGAAAGGTTGCTGAAGCCCGCCGCCATGCCGCCATCGAGCGCCGCGAAACTCAGGTTGCCCTTGCTGTAGACGTCGCCGTACAGGTTGCTGAAGCTGTTCCCGCGCAGGGTCAGATCGCCGCCGCTGAACAGCAGCGTGTCCGCGCTATTGCTGATGCCATTGCTGGCGCTGAGGTTGACGTTGCCTTGTGAACCGAGGGTGCCGCGGTTGTTGATCTGTGCGGCGGCAATGTCGAGTTGCTGGCGTGCGGTGAGGTAGCCGAGGTTATCCAGCGTACCGCCCAGGGTGATGCGGGTGGTGGTGCCGCCGGCCAAACGCCCGCCGTTCTGGCTGAGGTTGTTGGCGACCACGCTCAGTTTTTGCTGGGCCGAAAGGCGGCCACTGTTGGTCATGTCGCCGGTCAGGTTGACAGTCAGGTCACCGTCGCTGAGCAACTCGCCCGCGTTATCCAGGCTGGCGACATCCAGGATCAGCCCCTTGGCGCTGGCCAGGCGGTCGCCGGCCTTGAGGCTCAGGCCCTGGGTGCTGGTGTAGTGCAAGGCTTCATTGAGTTGCACACGGCCGAGGCCATCGACCCGGCCGAACGACCAGTCGGCGGTGCCCAGGCCATTGATGCTGCCCTGGCTGCCGCTGAGGCTGCTGGTATTGAGGCTGAACACGCCGGTGCCAGCGTGCTGCAGTTGCCCGGCCTGGTTATTCAGATGCCCGGCGCTGAGGCTGAAGGCCTGGCTGCCGAATTCAAGAATGCCGTTCTGGTTATTCAGTTGGTCGGTGACCGTCAGCGTGCTGCTGGCGCCTTCCATCGCCCGCAGTTGGCCGCCCGCGCTGTTGTCGAGGTTGCCGCCATTGAAGGTCAGGCCCTGGTTGGACTCAATCAGGCCGCCTTGGTTGGTCAGTTGGGTACGCGAGGTCAGGCTGAGCTGATTGCCGCTGATCTGGCCGTTGGCGCTGTTGTCCAGGGTGGCGCCGGAGACGGTGACGTGCTCCTTGCCGAACAGTTTGCCGCCCCGGTTGGTCAAGGCCTCGACCGTCAGTTGCAGGTCGCTCTTCAAGGCGGTCAACGCGCCGGCCTTGGTACCGTCTTGGCTGTTGTCGACGCTGTCGGCTGTCACCGTCAAGCTGTCGCCTTGCACGGTGCCGCCCTGGTTGTTCAAGGTGCCCAGCGTCAGGTCGACCGCCGCACCACCGCTGAGGATCATGCCCTGGCGATTGCTCAGGTCCTGGCCGCGGTAGCTCACGCCCTGATTGCCGGCCAGGAGTTGGCCCTGGTCGTTGTCGAGGGTTTGCGCCGCGATATCCAGGCGCTTGCCCCGCAAGGTGCCGCCCTGGTTGTCGAGGGTGGTCAAGGCCTTGACCAGCACACTGCGTTCGGCGGCGTCGATCACACCGTTGGTGTTGGTCAGCAGGTTGCTGATGTTGAGGGTGATGTCGCCGTCATTGCTGACCAGCGCGCCCTTGCTGCTGTTGTCGAGGTCTTGCGCGGTGACAGTGAGGGCCTTGCCCAGCAGGATCCCGGCGCTGTTGCCCAGGCGGTTGCCGGTCAGCAGCAGGTCACCCTCACTTTGAATACGGCCCTGGGTATTGAGCAATTGGTCGTTCAGCACCACGCTCACACCCGGCACACCACCGGCCAGCAACCCGGCACTGCGGTTGTCGAGGCTGCCGGCGCGGACGTCCAGTTGGTCACCGACGATACGCCCGGCGCGGTTGTCGATCTGCCCGCTTCGCGCATCCAGCAGCAACTGCTTGCCGATGATGGCGCCGCCCTGGTTATCCAGGCTCGCGGCGTGCAGTTCGATGTCGCCCTGGGCGGCCTGCAAGTGACCTTTGGCGTTGTTCAACTGTTGGGCGACGGTCAAGGTCAACTTGCCGGCATCCGCGCTGAGTACACCTGCGTCGTTGTTGCTGAGGCTGCCGAGGGTAGCGGTGAGTTGCCCACCCACCAGCTTGCCGTCCTGGTTGGCGACGTCACCGGCGCGCAGGTTCAAGTCAGTGCCAGCCTGGGCATGACCCTGGCTGTTGTTGAAGGTGTTGGTGACGGTGAGGTTGAGCGCGCCTTTCTCGGCACTGATCAAGCCCTTGGCACTGTTGTCGAGGCGGGCGGCGTTGACCGTCACGGCGTCGGCAACCAGGAAACCGTTCTGGTTGTTGATTGTGTCCGCTGTTACACCGAGGTTGCCCGCGACAATCTGCCCGCCGGTGTTATTCAGCGTGCCGCTGTTGAGCGTCAAGCTGCCGCCCGCGACCTGGATATGGCCCTGGCGGTTATCCAGCGCATCGGTTTGCAGCGTTGCCGCCTGATCGGCACCGAAGCGAATCAGCCCGCCGAGGTTGACGATGGCCGGCGCGTTGATCGCCAGCGCTTGCTCGCCATACACCCGCGCGGTGGCGCCCTGGTTGGTCAGTCTGGCACTGTTCAGCGTGACGGTTTTACCCTGGATCACTGCGCCCTGGTTGTTCAGTTCCCGGGTGGCCGTGGCGCTCAGCGAGCGGCTGGCCAGGACGTTGCCGCTGGTGTTCAGGGTTTGCGTATTCACCACCACATCGCCGGTGGCATTGCGGCTGTTATCGGCCTGCACGCCTGCTTCGATGATGCCCGGGTTGGTGACGGTGGTGGCTTTGAGTTCGATGCGTTGGCCAGCGGCCAGGCTCTTTTGGTTGACCAGTTCTTCAGCACTGCTCACCTGCACATTGCCGGCGGCGTAGACCTTGTCGGTCAGGTTCACGTTCTGCGCGGTGACCTTGAGGTTACCGGTGGTCGCCGTCTGCGCCATGCTCAGGCGCCCGTTGGCATCCAGCTGGATGTCGCCGCCACTGGCGGCCAGCGTACCGTCGAGTTTCACCCCTACGCCGGCTTCGGTGCCCACCAGTTTGATCGCACCGGCGTACATGCCGCCCAATGCCGAGGAATCGATGGCCAGCTCGGGCTTTGCGCTGCCGTCATCGGCGCGCGCGGTGGCTTTCAGGCTGTTGGCATCGACGTCGTTACGCCCGGCAATGACGGTCAATTCTCGTGCATTGATCTGCGCATTGATCTTGGCCGAACGGGTGATGATCTCGAAGCGGTCGACGTTACTGGCGTTCAGGCCCTGGCCGTCGATGGTCACGGCACCGCCGTCAACCTGATAACGCTGCAACTGGCCGCTGGCGTCGAGCACCGGTTTGCCGGTGGTGAGGGTCACGTTGGGGGTGTTGATGAAGCCGCAGCCGCTGCATGTAACGCCGTACGGGTTGGCGACGATGACCTTGGCCGACTGGCCCGCCACTTCGGTGTAGCCGCGCAGTTGGCTGGGGCTGCCGCCGTTGACTTCGTTGAGGATGACGCTGGCCGCGCCGCCCTTGAGGTTGGGGTTGCCGACGATGTAGCCACCCAGCTGGGTGTTCGTCATGGGGCCGTTGGCGTTGTTGAGGATCACGCCGTTGGGGCCGACGTTGTAGTCCTTGAATTGGTTATGGGACAAGCCACTGCCATTGGGGGTGGCGATGTTTACCACCGGTACGCCATTGCCGGCCTGGCCGACGGTGGTGCCCGGCGCACTGACCACAATGCCTCCGGCCTGGGCCAGCAGCGGCTGCCAGAACAGCGCGTTGGCCAGGATCAGCACCAACCCGCGCTTGGGCAGGCCGAAGAACGAGTCTCGCGGTTTCAGCGCAGCAGAAGGTTGGCGGGCCAGGAAGGCAAAGTGGCGAACATCCATTGTCATATTCTCGATGTAACGGGGCGTTGAATTACAGGAAGAAATCCATGCGGAAGTAGATCGGCGCTTCGCGCTCGCTCATCACTGCCGGGCGTTCCAGGGAATGGGCAAAGGTCACGCTGGTGCTGACGTATTTGCCACGGGCGAACAACTCCAACGAGTTGCTCGAGACCCGGCCGTGCACGTTGTCGTTGTAGCGGCCATTGCTGATCACACCCTGGTCGTAGCCGACGCTGGCGCCGTATTCGGCAAAGGCCGGGCGCATCCAGTCCCAGGTCACCGGGCGCGCCCAGCGCACGTCGTTGCGCCAGTAGCCGCCGCTGTCGCCGGTGAGCTGCTGGTCTTTGAAACCGCGCACCGAGGCCGAGCCGCCGAGGCTCATGCGCTGGGGGCTGAACAGAATGTCTTCACTGCGTTGGCCGGTGGCCAGGCTGGAGAAACTGAACGACTCACCCCATAGCGTGAATGGCTGCAAGTAGCTGACGGTGGCGGTGTATTTGCGGTAGCGCGCGTTGGGCAGGCGATTGCCGTACTGATCGCGCTCGTTTTCAGCTTGGGCATCGAAGGCGCCGATACCGTTCTGCATGCCCAGGTCGAGGTTGACGAAGGCATTGCCGATGCGGCGACCGTGGTTGATGCCCAGTTGCAGTTCACTGAGGCGGTTGCTGCTGGGCTCGGTGCGCACGTCGAGGATGTAGTTGTTGGTGCGCAGGTGCGACAGGCCGACGTTCACCGAGGTCTTGCTCACGTCGTCACGATGGATCACGCGCTCGGCGCGCAGTTGGTGGTTTTCGTTGTCGCCGTTCTGCTTGAATTTAAAGTCGTTGGTTACGCCAAAGGTGCGGTAATCACTCTCGCTGTAGGTGTAGCTGAAGTTCCACCAGCCCCACGGCACGTTGTAGTAGAGCATGGTGTTTTTCGAGGTTTTCTGGTGGTCGCTGACGGCATCGTGGCCGCCGCGCAACACAAGCTGGTCGGCCAGGCCCAGGGGGCTGTCCCACTCAAGGCCGGCGCCCCACTGTTGTTCGCCGGTGCTTTTCTGCCCGTCGTTATTGCGCGACAGGCTGGCGCGCCAGGGCTTCTGCGGGACATTCCTGACCTGCACTTCACTGCCGCCCACCTGGCTGCCGGGGGTCAGTTCCATTTGCGCCTGCTTGGACGGCAAGCGATTCAACTGGTCCACCAACTGCTCGATTTCCCGCAGGTTGAGCTGCTCGCCGACCTTGCCGGGAAAGGCCATGGCCAGCTCGCGCGGGGACAGGTTGCTGCCGTCGGCGCCCTTCAAGCCTTCGAGCTTGCCTTCCACCACCAACACCTGGAGGTGGCCGGTGGAAAGGTCCTGCTGCGGCAAGTAAGCACGGCTGGTAACCATGCCTTTGTCGATGTAGTAGTCGGTGATCGACTTGAGCACTTGGTTGAGCTGGGAGACACCCAGGCACTGGCCGATATACGGCTTGAGCAGGCGCTCGCGGTCCGGTGCAGGCAGGCTGTCGGCCCCCTTGAGTTCGATGTCTTTGATCGGGAAGCAACGGGTGTCGGCCGGGGTGGCAGGCGCTTCGGGCTTGGCTTCTTTGCCGGGCAGTTCCTTGAGGTCTTCAAGGCGCCGGCGCTGTTCTTCCAGCAGACGGTTTTGCCGGTCGCGGATCAGGTCCTGGTCGCCAGGCGTAGGCGCCGCCACCGCACTATTGAGTGCGAAGCAAGTCAGCAGGCAAACGCCCAGCAGCAGCCGAGTCCGTGGCAATAATAAAGACATGTTCGATCCGTCGAAAAAGCGGGGGCCGGCAAACTAACATCGAACTTCCGGTGGGCCAAGATTCTGGCTTAGTGGGAAGTTATGTTTAACAGGCATATAAGTTGCTGATTATTAACAACAAATAAATCATGCAACGTTTAATTGCTTGCAATTGGAATTTTTATTCCGACAAGCGGTAACAGTTTTGATACACCTCCAATGGTGGCGCTTACAATTGCCATTACTTGGCCATCAATGCGGTATCAAGACTGGTTAGTAGCCAAAAGATGAGAAAAGTTCGCGGTTATTTTGTGAATTGGATCCCATTTTTCGATATCCCGGTTAACCAACCTCCTTGGTCCGCTCCTGCCCCGCTACCAACTTCAGCCCTGGCCGCTCCACATGCCGGGACACATGGGCTGTCACTTCCTGCACGCCCCCTTCGTGGTCGTTATGAATCACCAGCACACCCGGGCGGCGCAGTTGCTCCAGGTCACCTTCCCCCAGGCTGAAGCTGTCGCTCAAACGCTGGTCACTCAAGGCCTTGGCCGCCGAGCGCCGCTGGGCAAAGTGCTTGCCACGTCGCTGCTGGTAGCGTGCCCAACTGATCAGCACGACTGCGTTGAACACGGCAATCCACAGGTAGATCTGCAAGGTATCCAGCGCCGCGAAAATCGGCGCATCGATCCGCGGGCCGCCGTGGCTGTCGAGCATCGGCACCAGCCCGCGCACCAGCAGGATGATCAGCCCGGCCCAGGCCAGCAGGGTCAGGAATACGTCGATGGCCCACATCACCGGGCGCTGTTGGGTTCGGATCAGGTTCATGGCTGCACATCCGTAGTGGGGGCTTTGATTCCGCGATCCGGGCTGACCCAGCGCGCGCGTTTCTGGTGTTGGCGGAACAGCACTTTGGGGAAGCTGACCAGGGTGGTGAACAGGCTCACCAGCCAGAACACCAGCGGGTACCAGACGGTCCAGAACAGGGTTTTCCACAGGCCCTTTTCATAGCGCCGGTCGATCATGATGCTCACCGCGAACTGCACCAGGCACACCACCGCCAGCAGCAGGCCGGTGAAGGCCGGCGGCATCAGCGAGTCGACGGCGATGGCGGCGGGCAGCGTCACCACTTTGCCCACGGCCCAGAAAATCACCGAGAGCAAAAAGGTGAAGGCCCAACCGGTGGACAGGCAGTATTCGAACAGCAGCGGCCACAGGTAGCGATGGCGCCATTGCCAGATGCCACGAATATTTTTGAACAGCACTTCAGCGCCGCCCTGGGCCCAGCGCAGGCGTTGCTTCCACAGGCCGCCGAGGGTTTCCGGCATCAGGATCCAGCACAGCGCGCGGGGCTCGTAGAAGATGCTCCAGTGGTCCAGTTGCAGCTTCCAGCTCACGTCGATGTCTTCGGTGATCATGTCGGTGCTCCAGTAGTCGACCCGGTCCAGGGCCGCCCGCCGAAACGCCACCACCACGCCGGAGACGGTGAAGATCCGCCCGAAGACCCGCTGGGTGCGCTTGATCAAGCCGATGATCGAAGAGAACTCGCCCACCTGCACCCGGCCGATCAAGGTGGAGCGCGTGCGAATCCGCGGGTTGCCGGTGACGGCCCCCAGGCG
>NZ_JACARK010001144.1:0-675 GCF_013386655.1 Pseudomonas sp. K5002
CGGTACTCACCGTGGTCGGCCTGCAAGTCGGCACATTGCTGGCGGGTGCGGTCCTGACCGAAACCATCTTCTCGTGGCCCGGCATCGGCAAATGGCTGATCGAAGCCATTGGCGCACGGGATTATCCCGTGGTGCAAAACGGCATCCTGTTAATCGCCTGCCTGGTGATTCTGGTGAACTTCGTGGTGGATATCCTCTACGGCTTCGCCAACCCACGCATCCGTCACCAGCGCTGAGATCATGACCATGACCACACCTACTCCCGCGGTAGCAGTCGATCAAAGCCTGCTGTACCCGTCCCCGTACAAAGAATTCTGGCAAGCATTTTCCAAGAACAAGGGCGCCGTTGCCGGCCTGCTGTTCATGTTGCTGGTGGTGTTTTGCGCGCTCTTCGCCCCTTGGGTGGCCCCGCATAACCCGAGCGAGCAATACCGTGACTTCCTGCTGACCCCTCCGGCCTGGCTGGAAGGTGGGCAGATCCAGTTCCTGCTGGGCACCGATGAACTCGGTCGTGACCTGCTGTCGCGCCTGATCCAGGGTTCGCGCCTGTCGCTGCTGATCGGCTTGTCGTCGGTGGTGATGTCGCTGATCCCGGGGATCCTGCTGGGCCTGTTCGCCGGTTTCTTCCCGCGCCTGCTCGGCCCGACCATCATGCGCCTGATGGACATCATGCTG
>NZ_JACARK010001145.1:0-1392 GCF_013386655.1 Pseudomonas sp. K5002
CGCTGCCGAACAGCAGCACTTGCTGCGCGTGATACCCAGGCTGCGACGCAAGCTCGGCGAGCCGGCGCTGCCCAGGGCAAAACCCCGCGAGATCGTGCGCCTGGACCTCGAACTGCCGGCTCCGGAACCGATGATGTCGGTGGAGTATTGCGTACAGGCGCACCTCAGCGACCATGGTGCACCCGTGCATTACGTCGAGAACAGCCTGATCAATTCGCTGTTTGGCCTGCTGTGCTGGCCGGCGATTTTCGCGCCGTTGCCGGGGTCGTTTTTCCACCCGTTCCAGCGCGGGCCGGTAGACCTGCACAGCGAGGATTTTCATCTGCGGCGCGCCGAGCTGTTCGCCGAGTGCCTGGGCCAACTGGACGATGGGCGCTACAAGCACACCATTCGCCAGCGTTATGTAGACAAATGGGGCATCCAGTCACCCTTCGTGTTCTGGAACGTGCTCAGCGAAGAACTGCTCGATCAGGCCCTCTACTGCCTGCCTGCGGCGCACCTGCGCCACTGGTTCGAACGCCTGCTGCTGGATATCCGCGCCAACCGCGCCGGCATGCCCGACCTGATCCAGTTCTGGCCCGAAGAAAAAACCTACCGCATGATCGAAGTCAAAGGCCCCGGTGATCGCCTGCAGGACAACCAGTTGCGCTGGCTGGAGTTCTGCGGCGAACACCAGATGCCCGTCACTGTGTGTTATGTGCGCTGGGCGGGGCAGGCCGCTTGAGCTACAGCGTCGCGGTGCGTGCATTATGTGAATTCACCGCCAAGGTCGGCGACCTCGACCTGCGTTTTACCCCGTCTCCCAGTGCCCAGGAAGGGATTGTCGGCCACCGCACGGTGGCCTCGCGGCGCAGCGCCCATTACCAGAATGAAGTCGCGCTGGAGGGCGAATACCACCAGTTGAAAGTCCGGGGCAGGGCGGATGGCTACGACCCGGACCGCAACCAGCTGGAAGAGGTGAAAACCTATCGCGGCGACCTGGACAAACAACCGGCCAACCACCGGCAACTGCACTGGGCACAGGTCAAGGTCTACGGCTGGTTGATGTGCCAGAAGCTCGGGTTGTCGGAGATTGTCCTGGCGCTGGTGTACTTCGACATTGTTGGCGAGCACGAGACGCTGCTCAGCCAACGGTTTCAGGCTGACGACCTGCAGGCATTCTTCGTGCAGCAATGCGCCCTGTTCCTCGGCTGGGCCGAACAGGAAATGCACCAGCGCGAAGCCCGCAATGCCGCAGCGGTTGCCCTGGGCTTTCCCCATGCGGCGTTTCGCCCGGGCCAGCGCGCCCTGGCGGAAACGGTCTACAAGGCGGTCAGCACCGGCCGCTGCCTGATGGCCCAGGCGCCTACCGGAATTGGCAAGACCGTCGGCACGATTTTCCCGATGCTCAAG
>NZ_JACARK010001146.1:0-1702 GCF_013386655.1 Pseudomonas sp. K5002
CCTGATCGAGCATGAACGCGTGACCCATACCGCGCTGGTGCCGCCACTGGTGCTGGTCTGGCTGGATGCCGCCCAGGCGCGCGGGCAGGGCCTGCCAGGATTGCAACTGCTGCAAGTCGGCGGCGCCAAACTGAGCTTCGAGGCTGCCCGCCGCGTGGAACCCACCCTCGGCTGCCGCTTGCAGCAAGTGTTCGGCATGGCCGAGGGGCTGATTTGCTATACCGACCCCAACGACCCACCGCAACGAGTCCTGCACACCCAGGGCAAACCCATGTCCCCGGGCGACGAAATCCGGGTGGTGGACGACAACGAACAGGACGTGATACAGGGCCAGGTCGGCCAATTGCTGACCCGTGGTCCGTACACGATTCGCGGTTACTACCGCCACCCTGCGCACAACGCCCAGGCGTTTACCACTGACGGTTTCTACCGCACCGGCGACCGGGTAATGCTCACCGACGACGGCTACCTGATGGTCGAAGGTCGCGACAAGGACGTGATCAACCGTGGCGGCGAAAAGATCGCCGCCGAAGAAGTCGAAAACCTCCTGCTCAGCCATCCTGCCGTCGCCGATGTGGCCTTGGTGGCGATGCCGGACGCCTACCTCGGCGAACGCACCTGCGCCTTCGTGATTCCCCGTGGCACGGCACCGCGCCCGCCGGAACTGCTGCGCCATCTGCGTGAGCAAGGGTTGGCGGCCTTCAAGCTGCCGGACCGCTTCGAATTTATCCCCGGTTTCCCGCAAACCGGCGTGGGCAAGGTCAGCCGCAAGCACCTGCGGGAGGCTATCCAGCAGCTGTATTTCGGGGCAAAACAACCTGAGGGAAGCGCCGCCCGTGGCTGATCAAGACTCGCTGCGTGAACTGCTCGCGCCTGTACGTGGCCGGTTGATCTGCGCCATGCTGCTGCAAGCCCTGGCGACCCTGATCGGCCTGCTGCCGTTGATCGCGGTGGCGGAGTTGGCGCCGTCGTTGCTGGACGGAAAACTCGATCTGCACGATGGGTTCTGGTGGTTGTTGGCCGGTGCGGGCGCTTTGCTGTTGCGCATGCTCGGGCTGGCTGCCGCCTTGCAGATGACCCACCTGGCCGACAGCGACCTGCAACGCCAGGTTCGCCAACGGCTGGCCGCGCATTTGGCGCGGGTTCCGCTGGCTTGGTTCAGCGCCCGTGGTGGGCAAAAAGTCGACCGTGTTTTGCTCGACGACGTAGGTGCGCTGCATCAACTGGTGGCGCACTTGCCAAACAACCTCGCCGCCGCATTGGTGGCGCCCCTGGCGTGCCTGTTGTACCTGCTGACGGTAAGTGTGCCGATGACCGTTGTGGTGCTGCTGCCTCCAGCGCTGGCGCTGTGGCGACTGCGAGCCTTGCGCTCCCAGGCTTATCGGGATGACCAGAAGGCACTGGGCGCCGCGCTGGGCAACCTGTCCCTGGCCACCCAGCAGTTTGTGCAGAGCATCGCCATGGTCAAGTCATTCGGCCGGGCCGATCGGGTGCAGTCAAAGTTCTTCGGTGCGGTGGAACGTTTCGCCAGTTTCTTTTCCTGCTGGGCCCAACGCTGGGCCGGGCTTGGGGCGAGTGTCGAGGTGCTGCTTTCGCCGTTGCTGGTGCTGGCCCTGGTGCTGTTGGGCGGTGCGTCGCTGGTGGCTGGCGGTTGGCTGATGCCGGTGCAACTGCTGCCGTTCCTGCTGCTGGGGCCGGCCCT
>NZ_JACARK010001147.1:0-346 GCF_013386655.1 Pseudomonas sp. K5002
GCGCGTCCCCGGTCCTGCCACAGCGTCAGCAACTTGCCGACCTCTTCCAGGGAAAACCCCAGGTCCCGCGAGCGCTTGATAAACGCCAGGGTGTGCAAGTCATCGGCGCCATAAATGCGGTAGCCGCTGTCGGTGCGATGGGCGGCTTTCAACAAGCCGATGGACTCGTAGTAACGAATCATCTTCGCGCTCAGGCCGCTTTGGCGTGCTGCTTGGCCGATGTTCATGGACGCTCGTCCTCCAGGTCCTTGGGTTTCCAGGTTTTCAACAGCAGTGCGTTGCTCACCACGCTGACACTGGACAGGGCCATGGCCGCGCCAGCCATCACCGGGTTGAGCAGGCCGAA
>NZ_JACARK010001148.1:0-152 GCF_013386655.1 Pseudomonas sp. K5002
TCCCACATTTGATTTGTGTTGTTAGACGTTAAGCAGTCTGCCCAACCCGTCCAGCAAACGCTTCGACGCCCCCTGATTGGCGCGCATCACCGCCAGCCCCGCCTGCCCCATCTTCTGCGCGTCCTGCGGCAGCTCGAACAAACGCTGCACCG
>NZ_JACARK010001148.1:207-742 GCF_013386655.1 Pseudomonas sp. K5002
CTCGAACAAACGCTGCACCGCCACCGCCAAACCCTCGGCATCGTCCACTTCCTGCAACGCACCGGCGTCACGCATCATTGCGCTGATTTCAAGGAAGTTGAACACGTGGGGCCCGCAGATAACCGGCTTGGCCAAGGCCGCCGGTTCCAGCGGGTTATGCCCGCCCGTGGCAACCAGGCTACCGCCGACAAAAGCGCTGTCGGCCAGGGCATACAGAAACAGCAACTCGCCCATGGTGTCGCCCAGCAACACCGAGGTTTGCGCCGTCACCGCCTCGCCGCTGGAGCGACGCACCGTGGCGAAACCCTGTTGCTGGCACAACTCGAACATCGGGTTGAAGCGCTCCTGATGGCGCGGCACCAGGATCAGCAACGCATTGGGATAACTGGCAAGCAACTGGCGATGGGCGGCGAGCACCACTTCGTCTTCGCCTTCGTGGGTGCTGGCGGCGATCCACACCGGGCGTTCACTGGCGTGCCACTGTTCACGCAACGCGGCGGCGCGCGCCAGCAGTTGCGGGTCGATGGTCAGGTCG
>NZ_JACARK010001149.1:0-3404 GCF_013386655.1 Pseudomonas sp. K5002
GTAAGAGCGGAACCAATCTCCGCCATCACCAAAATAACGGATATTCACCCACCACCGGCCGTGATAAACCGCCGCGCCAAAAACCCATACAACAGATACCCAAACGCCAACACCAGCGTCGCACCAAACACCGCCTCCTCACCACACGCATAAATCGCATACAGCGAATACCCCACGGCAATCAGCAACACCGTGGTATTGCGCGCATACACCACCGCCGCCACCCGCGCTTTGTGCATCATCACCAGCAGCCCAGTCAGCGCAGTGACGTAAGGAATCAAATTGGTCACCACCGCCAGGTTCACCAACTTGCCGAACTGCGCACTGGCTGTGGGCGAGATGGTCGACAAGGCAATCAAGCTCTGCAACGCCGCGCAGGCAATCAGCCCCAACACCGGCGCGTGGGCGCGGCTGACCCGGCTGAAGAAGCGCGGAAACAGACGCTGGTCCGCCGACATCTTGGCCGTTTGCGCCAAGGTGAATTGCCAGCCCAACAGCGAACCAATACACGCCACCACCGCCAGCGCCATGATGATGTCGCCCACCAGCGGCGTGAAAATCTGCGCGTACACCAAGGCAAACGGCGCAGAAGACTCGGCCAGTTCAGCGTTGGGCACGATGCCCTGAATCACTGTGGTCGACAGCACATACACCAGCGCCGCGCCGAGGGTGCCCAGCAGGCAGGCCAGCGGCACGGTGCGCTTGGGGTCTTCCACCGCGTCATAGCCCTGGGCCGCGGACTCCATGCCGAGGAACGCCCAGAGGGTCAGCGGGATACTCGCGCCAATCGCATCCCACAGTTGCAGTTGGTTGGGGTTCCAGGCATCGCTGAACACCTCCGTCTTGAAATAGAACCAGCCGATCACGCTCAAGCCCGCCACGGGAATGATCACGCCCCACACCGTGATCACGCCGATCCGCCCGGTCAGGCGCGGCCCGCCGAAGTTGGCCACGGTGGTCAGCCAGATCAGCCCGAGGGTGCCGATGAACAAGGGGATGGGGCCGCTGCCCAGCCACGGGATGAAGGACGACAGGTAGCCCACCGCCGAAATCGCAATCGCCACATTGGCGATGATCAGCGACAGGAAATACAGGAACGAACAGAGGAAGAACCCGGACTTGCCGTGGGCCTCTTCGGTGTAGGCCGACATGCCGCCGGTGCGGGTGCAGAAGAGGCCGCACTGGGCAAAACAGTACGCGATCGCCATCGAGCCCACGGCGGTGATCAGCCACGACAGCAGCGAAATCGCACCCAATTGCGCCATGCTGGCGGGCAGCATGATGATGCCCGAGCCCATCATGTTGATTGCCACCAGGGTGGTCAGGCCCATCAGGCTCATCTTTTTGCTTGGCTCGGCCATCGGCAACTCCTTGTCGTGGGGGCGTGCGAAGGCAGGCTAGCACGTTGTGGTCAGCGTGCCTTCGGGCTCCGGTTTTCTCCGAGGATTCGCGCGGCATCGCGAGCCGGCGGCAGGCCGAACACCCGGGCGTAATCGCGGCTGAACTGAGTGGCGCTTTCATAGCCGACTTCGAAGGCGGCGCTGGTGACGTTCCTGGCGCCGCCCACCATCAGCGTGCGCGCCTGTAGCAGGCGCACGCGCTTCTGGTACTGCAACGGGCTCAGGTTGGTGACGGCCTTGAAGTGGCGGTGAAAGGCCGACACGCTCATTGCGGCTTTCTGTGCCAGGGCTTCGACCCGGATCGGTTCGGCGAAGTCTCGGCGGATCCACTGGATGGCCTGGCTCACCCGGGCCATGGCGGTGTCCGGCGCGGCGATTTCACGCAGCATCCAGCCGTGGGGGCCTTGCAATACGCGGTAGAGGATCTCGCGCTCGTATACCGGTGCGAGGGCTGTGATCGCCTCAGGGTTGCCCATCAGCCGCAGCATGCGCAGCCAGGCGTCCATCAGTTCGGGGGTGACGGCGGCCACGGAAAAACCCGCATCGTGGTCGTAGCGCCCGGCAGGTTTGGGCAAGTCGCTCAGCAGCGTCGCGAGTACCGTCGGGTCGAGGGTCAGGCTGACCGCCAGGTAGGGTTCGCCGGTCACCGCCGGGTGCACGGTGCCCACGGCGGGCAGTTCGATGGACATCACGAAATAGGTCGCCGGGTCGTATCGCAGCGTGCGATCACCCACCGTCATGGATTTGCTGCCCTGCAGGATCAGGTTGATCATCGGGTCGTACACCGCGGCCAGCATGTGCTCGGGAATCGCGCCCTGGACCATGGCCACTCGCGGGATGCCGGTTTCAGTGCGACGGTTTTCAGCCTTGGCGGCCAGGGCGCGCAGTTCGATCAGTTGTGTGTTCATGCCGGGCATGCTGAGCGCCCAGGTGTGCCCTGTGCAAGCAAAAAGCAGAAACAGGCAGGTTTCGAGCAGGAACGGCTGCGTCGGCGCAGGCGCGCGAGCCTACTGTGGTGACTCATTTGAGCAAGCAGTGGAGCCACACATGGGCGTTATCCTCATTACCGGCGGCAGCCGTGGCATTGGTGCCAGCACCGCAGAACTGTGTGCCCGGCAAGGCATGGGCGTGATCCTGACCTACAACAGTCATCCAGAGGCCGCCCAGGCGGTTGTGCAGCGGATCGTATCGGCGGGCGGCAAGGCGGTCGCGCTGCCATTGGACGTGGCCGACATCAGTTCCTTCCAAGGTTTTGGCGAGGCGGTAAAGCAGGCGTTATCGGCCACCTGGGGTGTGAGTGGGTTGAATGGCCTGGTGAATAACGCCGGTTATGGACTGTTCAATCCCCTGGAATCGGTCACCGAGGCCCAGTTCGACGGCCTGCTGAATGTGCACCTCAAAGGGCCGTTTTTCCTGACTCAAACTCTGTTGCCGCTGCTGCAAGCCCACGCCTGCATCGTCAACCTCACCAGTGCCACAACCCGTGTCGCCACCGCTGGCGTAGCACCTTACGCAGCCTTCAAGGGCGCGCTGGATGTACTGACCCGTTACATGGCCAAGGAGTTTGGCGAGCGGCAGATCCGTGCGAATGCCGTCTCTCCGGGAGCCATCCGCACCGAACTGGGCGGCGGGCTCAATGATGAGTTCGAAGCGCTGCTGGCTGCACAAACCGCCCTTGGTCGGGTTGGGGAGCCAGAGGACGTGGCGCGTGTGATCGCCATGTTGCTGTCTGACGAAGGCCGCTGGATCAATGCCCAGACGATCGAGGTCGCTGGCGGTTACCTCATCTGAAAAGCGAGGCTGAACTATGCTGGATCATCTGTTTTTGTCGGTCAGCGACATACAACGCTCGATTGATTTCTACCGTGCTGCACTGACACCGCTGGGCATCACCACGCGCCACGACTACGACGGCAAGGACGGCCCGCCGGGCCACCCGGACCTCAAGGGGTTCGGCGCGAACGGGCGGATCTTCTTCTGGTTGCGCGAGGGCGCGGTCGAGGG
>NZ_JACARK010000116.1:0-4724 GCF_013386655.1 Pseudomonas sp. K5002
CGGCGTTCCTGTCCAACAGCACCCAGGCGGCCGGCATCGCGCTGATCAGCTCGTTCGGCAGCATCGCTTCGTTCCTCGCGCCCTACCTGATCGGCTGGATGCGCGACACCACCCAAAGCGCGAGCCTGGCCCTGTACGTGCTGGCGCTGCTTATCGCCCTCGGCGGCCTGCTGGTGCTGCGCACCCATGCGGCCATCGTCAATCCCCAGTAGAGATTTTGTCATGCTTGATCAAGCCCTTATCCAGCAAGCCGCCGCCCGCCTCGACCAGGCCGAGCGTTCCCGTGAACAGGTGCGCCAGTTTTCCATGGAGCATCCGAACATCACGATTGAAGACGCCTACGCCATCCAGCGCGCCTGGGTGGCCCGGAAAATCAAGGACGGGCGCAAGCTGGTCGGGCACAAGATCGGCCTGACGTCGCGGGCGATGCAGGTGTCGTCGAACATCACCGAGCCGGATTACGGCGCCCTGCTCGATGACATGTTCTTCGACGAAGGCACCGACATCCCCTTCGAGCGCTTCATCGTGCCGAGGGTGGAAGTGGAACTGGCGTTCATCCTCGGCAAGCCGCTCAAGGGCCCGAACTGCACGATTTTCGATGTGCTCGATGCCACGGAATGGGTGATCCCGGCGCTGGAAATCATCGACGCACGCATCCAGCAGATCGACCCGCACACCAACGCCACCCGCAAGGTATTCGACACCATTTCCGACAACGCCGCCAATGCCGGCGTGGTGATGGGCGGCCGCGCCGTGCGCCCCACCGAGATCGACCTGCGCAAGGTGCCGGCGGTGCTATACCGCAACGGGGTGATCGAAGAGTCCGGGGTGTCGGCTGCGGTACTTAACCATCCGGCCAAGGGCGTGGCCTGGCTGGCGAACAAACTGGCGCCGTACGACGTCACCCTGCAACCCGGCCAGATCATCCTCGGCGGCTCCTTCACCCGCCCGGTGGCGGCGAATCCGGGTGACACCTTCCATGTCGACTACGACATGCTGGGTTCCATCTCCTGCCGCTTTGTCTGAATACTGGAGGACTGTTTCATGGACATGCCCATCAACCGCTTCAAGCAACGCCTGCAACGTGGCGAGACCCAGATCGGCCTGTGGCTCGGTTTGGCGGACGCTTATTGCGCCGAACTGGCGGCGAATGCCGGGTTCGACTGGCTGCTGATCGACGGCGAGCACGCGCCCAATGACCTGCGCGGCATGCTCGGCCAACTGCAGGCTGTCGCGCCTTATGACAGCCAACCGGTGATTCGCCCGGTGATCGGCGATACGGCGTTGATCAAGCAGGTGCTGGATATCGGCGTGCAGACGCTGTTGGTGCCGATGGTGGAGACGGCTGACCAGGCACGGCAGCTGGTGCGGGCGATGCGTTATCCACCGGGTGGTGTACGGGGCGTGGGCAGCGCACTGGCGCGGGCGTCGCGCTGGAACAGGATTCCCGGTTACCTGGATGAGGCCGATGCACAGATGTGCCTGCTGGTGCAGATCGAGAACCGTGAAGGCCTGGACAACCTGGACGCGATTGCGGCGGTTGATGGCGTGGATGGGGTGTTTATCGGGCCGGCGGATTTGAGTGCGGCCATGGGGCATCGGGGGAATCCCGGGCACCCCGAGGTGCAGGCGGCGATTGAGGACGCCATCGTACGGATTCAAAAAGCCGGCAAGGCGGCGGGCATCTTGAGCGCGGATGAGAAACTGGCGCTGCGGTATATCGAGCTGGGGGCGGCGTTTGTGGCGGTAGGGGTGGATACGACCGTGTTGATGCGCGGGTTGCAGGGGTTGGCGGCGAAATTCAAAGACACCGCAACACCGGCCATTACCGGCGGCGTGTACTGACGCTCTGAAACCACAAAAATCCAAAATGTGGGAGCGGGCTTGCTCGCGAAAGCGGTGTATCAGTGCCAGGTTTGTTGGCTGACCCACCGCATTCGCGAGCAAGCCCGCTCCCACATTTGGATCGGCGGTGTGTCAGCGCTTGATAGTCTTCAACTCATCCAGCAACCCCAACAACACCTGCAACTTCTCCTCCCCGAACTGCTCCTGCAACCGCTGGTAATTCTCCTCCATGCACTGGCTCATCGACTCGAAACTGGCCTTGCCCTTCTCCGCCAGCGTCACCAGCACCCGCCGCTGATCCTGCTCGGCCTTGCGCCGGTGCACCATCCCCGCCGCCTCCATGCGCACCAGCACGCCGGTCATGCTCGGCTTGAGAATGCACGCCAGTTCCGCCAGTTGGTAAATCTCCAGCTCATCATGCTGGCTGAGAATTCGAATAACCCGCCATTGCTGCTCGGTCAGCCCATGCTCATTCAGCGAGGGCCGGAAAAAACTCATGGCCGCTTCACGGGCCTGAAGCAAGGTCAGGGTCAGGGATTGTCTGGGTTTCAACATAGGCTCAGGGTCACGATAGATTTAGTTAATGTTTTAACGAAACTCTAACACTCTCCTCCCCACCTCACGCTATAACTTGTGAAGCCGGCGAAGGCTCTGGCGCGCAGGATCAAAACCGGCGGCACACAGAATCAAGACATCCAGCGCGCCAACGGCCTTAATACACTCATTAGCTCTTCACTGTCAGGCAGCGCAATGATCAATATCGAAACGCCGACCTATTACACGGCGACCAAGAAATACAACCTCAGCTTCCCCACCCTGGAGCAGGACGTGGAAGCCGACGTGGTGATCATCGGTGGCGGCTTTTCCGGGATCAACACCGCCCTGGAGCTCGCCGAAAAAGGCATCACCAACATCGTCGTGCTGGAAGCGCGTTACCTGGGTTTCGGCGGAACCGGGCGTAACGGTGGGCAGATCATGGCCGGCATCGGCCACGACCTGGAAAAGATCAAGAAGGACGTGGGTGAAGACGGCCTGCGCCAGATCTTCGAGATCAGCGACCTGGGCGCCGACATCATCAAGAACCGCATCGCCAAGTACGACATCGATGCCGACTTCTGCCACGGCTATGGCTACATGGGCTTCAACGCCCGCCAGGAAAAGACCCTGCGCGCCTGGGAGAAAGACTTCAAATCCATCAACACCCAACACGAGATCCGCTTTCTTGGCGGCTCCGACGTCAGGCAGATCATCGGCTCCGACGCCTACAGCAGCGCCCTGCTGCACATGGGCGGCGGGCATGTGCACTCGTTGAACCTGCTGCTGGGCGAAGCCAAGGCTCTGGCCGGCCACGGCGTGCGGATTTTCGAGAACAGCCCGGCGCTGGAAGTCAGTTATGGCGAGCGCATCACCGTGCGCACCGGCCGCGGTTCGGTCAAGGCCAGCAAGCTGCTGTGGGCCTGCGACAGTTTCCTCAACAAGCTGGAGCCAGAACTGCACCGCTCGACCATCAACACCTACGCGTTCCAGATGATGACCGAGCCGTTGCCAGAAGAGCTGATCAACCGTATCAGCCCGATTCGCGGGGCCTACAGCGACATTCGCCCGGTGATCGACTACTACCGCGTCACCCACGAAAACCGCCTGCTGTTCGGCGCCGCCACGCCTTTGGTGGAGCACATTCCCGGCGATTTGAAAGCTTGGAACCGCAACCTGATGCTGAAGATTTTCCCGTACCTCAAGGACGTGAAGATCGACCTGGCCTGGGGCGGCCCGATGGCCTGCAGCCCGAACCTGTTCCCGCAGGTCGGCACCCTGCCCGGGCGCAGCAACGCGTTCTATGTGCAGGGCTATTCGGGCTTCGGCGTGACCCCAAGCCACATCATCTGCAAGGTGCTGGCCGAAGGCATGAGCGAAGGCTCGGCGCGGTATGACCTGGTCAGCTCGATCCATCGCCCGACCATCATCGGCAAGGACTCGATCCGCCCGCTGCTGCTTACCGCCGGCAAATCCTGGCACCAGCTCTCCGGTTACTGGAACGGCCGCCGCTAAATCCCACGCCTGACACCTGTAGGAGCGAGCTTGCTCGCGAAAAACCCAAGGGCGCCGCGTTAATCCAGGACGCCAACGTCATCGTTGACGACCTTCGCGAGCAAGCTCGCTCCTACAGTTGGTCACTAATTTTTTCTCATCAGGAGCAACTGCCATGACCCTCGTTACCCTCAAGAAAGACATCCAGCTATCCGAACTCGACGCCTGGGGCACCGTCGCCGACCTCGGCTCGACCATCCTCGAAGGCGAAGTCCGGGCCTTCGGCAAAATGACCTTCGGTGCCCCCACCGACCCGGTCAGCAGCGCCTATTTCGGCACCACCCAGGGCAAGTTCCGCATGGTCTACCCGTTTGCCGAACAGGCCACCGTGGTCACCGGCGAAGTGGTACTCACCGACGAATCCACCGGCCAGAGCACCCGCTACAAGGCCGGTGACAGCTGGTTCGTGACCAAGGGCACCCCGGTGCTGTGGGAAGTGGTCAGCGAAAGTTTCGTCAAACACTACTTCGCCGTGGTGTGATAGCCCCGGCTGCCGGCACCCGTCGGCAGCCTTTTGGCGCAGGTGCCCACCCATGCACGCTCTCCCCGCCCACGAAGTCGCCGGCCAGTGCCTGCAGGCTTTCACCCGCTTGATTCCGGTCAGCCAAGCCGCGTTCTATTGCGTCGACCGCCAGCTGCAAGCCCGGGATTTCCAGTTGCACGGCATGAGCGGCGAAATGCACCGCGACTACCTCGACAACTACCGCCAATTCGACCCGTTGCAACCGCGCAACTGCCTGTCCAGTGGCCTGGCGGTGGTGCCGCTGGGCCTTGCCATGGCCCGCCAGCCG
>NZ_JACARK010001150.1:0-2803 GCF_013386655.1 Pseudomonas sp. K5002
CATGCCGGTGCGGGCATCCTCGCCGTCGCCTTCCTGGCCAAGGCCGGAATGTGGCCGCTGAACTTCTGGCTGGCGCCTGCCTACTCCTCGGCCAGTGCGCCAGTGGCGGCGATGTTTGCGATCATGACCAAGGTCGGCGTGTACACCGTGCTGCGTCTGTGGAACCTGCTGTTCTCCGGCCAGGCGGGTGCCTCGGCACTGTTTGGCGGCGACTGGCTGATCTACGGCGGCATGGCAACGATCGTCTGCGCGGCGCTGGCGATGATCGCGGCGCAACGCCTGGAACGCATGGCCAGCCTGAGCATCCTGGTGTCCGCTGGGATCCTGCTGTCGGCGGTGGGGTTTGCCCAGCCAAGCCTGACCGCCGGGGCGCTGTTTTATCTGGTCAGCTCCACCCTGGCGCTGAGTGCGCTGTTCCTGCTGGCCGAATTGATCGAGCGTTCGCGCTCGGCCAACGACATGCCCCTGGACGACGAAATCGAAGCCCTGCCCAAGGCCATGGAATCCCTGCATCCGCCGCCCGGCACCAACCTCGACGACGAACAGAAAGCCGTAGTCGGCCAGGTGATTCCCTGGACGGTCGCGTTCCTCGGCCTGAGTTTTATCGCCTGCGCCCTGCTGATCATCGGCATGCCGCCGCTGTCCGGGTTTATCGGCAAGCTCAGCCTGCTCAGCGCCTTGATCAACCCGATGGGCCTGGGCAATGCCATCGACGAACCGGTGCGTCCGGCCGCCTGGGGCCTGGTGGCACTGCTGATCTTCTCCGGCCTGGCTTCGCTGATCGCCTTCGCCCGCCTCGGCATCCAGCGCTTCTGGACCCCGGAAGAACGTCCATCGCCGCTGCTGCGCCGCTTCGAATGCGTGCCGATTTTCTTCCTGCTGGGCCTGAGCATCGCCCTGACGTTCAAGGCCGAGCCGCTGATGCGCTATACCCAGGCGGCCGCCGAGAGCCTGAACAACCCGGAACACTATGTGATGGCGGTCATGGCGACGCGTCCGGTGCCGAGCCCTGAAGCCAAGGCCGCCGCCCTGGAGGTGCAGCCATGAAGCGCCTGTTCCCTGCCCCGTGGCTGTCATTGGCATTGTGGTTGTTGTGGCTGGTGCTGAACCTGTCCGTCAGCCCCGGCAACCTGCTGCTGGGGGCAATCCTCGGCTTTGCCGCACCGCTGATGATGGCGCCGTTGCGCCCGCTGCCGATCCGCATCCGCCGCCCGGGGGTGATCATCCGTTTGTTCTTCCTGGTGGGGCGTGACGTGATCATCTCCAACCTCGCCGTGGCCTGGGGCATCCTGACCTGCGGCTCTCGCCCACCGCGTTCGCGCTTTATCAAGATCCCCCTGGACCTGCGGGATGCCAACGGCCTGGCCGTGCTGGCGATGATCACCAGCGTGACGCCGGGCACCGTATGGTCGGAACTGGCCCTGGACCGCAGCGTCCTGCTGATCCACGTGTTCGACCTGGATGACGAAGCGCAGTTTATCGAGCACTTCAAACACGCCTACGAACGGCCCCTGATGGAGATCTTCGAATGAGCGCCCTGCTCTCCAATGCGATCCTGTTCAGCCTGTTCCTGTTCTCCCTGGCCATGGTGCTGACCCTGGTGCGCCTGTTCAAAGGCCCGTCGGCCCAGGACCGGGTGCTGGCGCTGGATTACCTGTACATCCTGGCCATGCTGATGATGCTGGTGCTGGGTATTCGGTATGCCAGTGACACGTATTTTGAAGCGGCGCTGTTGATTGCGCTGTTTGGCTTTGTGGGGTCGTTTGCCCTGGCGAAATTCCTGCTGCGTGGGGAGGTGATCGAATGATCAATGTCGATGTGTTGCCGCTGTGGGTTGAAGTGATCGTCGCGGTATTGTTGGTGCTTAGCAGCCTGTTTGCGCTGATTGGGGCGATTGGGTTGTTGCGGATGAAAGACTTCTTCCAGCGCATGCACCCGCCGGCGTTGGCCTCGACCTTGGGCGCCTGGTGTGTGGCGCTGGCCTCGATCATCTACTTTTCGGTGCTCAAGTCCGGGCCGGTGTTGCACGGTTGGTTGATCCCGATTCTGCTATCGATCACGGTGCCGGTGACGACGTTGCTGCTGGCACGCACCGCGTTGTTCCGCAAGCGCATGGCCGGGGATGATGTGCCGGCTGAAGTCAGCAGCCGTCGCACTGACAGCGGCAGCTGATCCCCACAGGCGCCGCAGTGGTGAAATTCGTTCTCCAATAGAATCCATAAAATAGAACCTCAATCGCTAATCCCGGTATCGGGATCACTTTATGAGGTTCTCCCCCATGGCATTCACTCCCCTTGTCCAGGCCCATCTCGACGCGTGGGTTGCCTGCGCCGCTGACTTCGGCCCATTTCTCACGGGCCAGGAAACCACCCTCACCCTCAATGAGCAGCGCAAGGCTTATGAGCAGGTGCTTTGTTCCCATCCGATTCCCGCCGGTGTCAGCTTTTGTGACGTCGATATGGGTGGCGTACCGGGCATGATGGTCGTGCCTGATGGGTTTGAGGGTGACCAGGTGCTGCTTTACATCCACGGCGGTGGTTATGTCGGCGGCAGCCCGCGGGGCTACCTGGGCCTTGCTGGCCACTTCGCAAAACTGCTGGGTGCAAAAGTCTACCTGCCCGACTACCGCCTGGCGCCCGAGCATCCGTTCCCCGTACCTATTGATGACACGTTGCAGGCTTATCGCTGGCTGCTCGACCAGGGCAATGACCCCAGGTCCATCGTGTTCTCGGGCGATTCGGCCGGCGGCGCAATGGTGGTGTCGGTGATGGTCAAGGCCCGCAACGCAGGCCTGCCACTGCCC
>NZ_JACARK010001151.1:0-2394 GCF_013386655.1 Pseudomonas sp. K5002
GCAGCAACCACGAAGTGATGGTGCGCGGCGCGTTTACCAACCCGCGCCTGAACAATCTGCTGTCCTGCGACCAGCCCCCGCGCCAGGGCGTCTGGGCCTGGAATGCCGACCGCAGCGACTACCTGCCGCTGTACCTCGCCGCCCAAAGCTACGCCGGTACACCCACCGTGTTGTTCGCCGGGATCAACTACGGTGCCGGCTCCAGCCGCGACTGGGCAGCGAAGGTCCTGACCCTGCTGGGGATCAAGGTGGTGGTGGCCCGCAGCATCGAGCGAATCCATCGCAGTAACCTGATCGGCATGGGCGTGTTGCCGCTGGTGTTCGATGAGGGCGCATCGGTGCAGGACTTGAACCTCGACGGCAGTGAGTCCCTGAGCTTCCTCGGCCTGGACGCGTTGCAGGTCGGCGACAACCCGATCACCTTGCAGATTGACCGCGCCACCGGTGAGACCACGCGTACCCCCCTGACCTTGCGCCTCGACTCGTTGCAGGAGGTTGGTTACCTTGAACACGGCGGCGTCTTGCCCTTCGTCATTCGCAAGACCGTGCAAAGAACCGTTCAAGGAGCGCGTAATGATTGACCCGCAGGTACTGCAACAACTGGCCCCCGAGGGTGTGCTCAGGGCTGCCATCAACTTTGGCAACCCGGTGCTGGCCCAGCGCGGCGAGGACGGCCAGCCCCAGGGCGTGTCGGTGGCGCTGGCCAGGGCCCTGGCCGATGAGTTGGCGGTCGACCTTGAGTTGATCACTTTTGATGCGGCGGGCAAGGTCTTCGCCGCGCTGGGCGATTACCGCTGGCGCGTGGCATTCCTGGCCATCGAACCGGTGCGCGAGCAGGAAATCGCCTTCAGCGCGCCCTACGTGATCATCAAGGGTACGTACCTGGTGGCGGTGGATTCACCCCTGGGCAGCGTGTCCCAACTCGATGCTCCGGGCCAACGCATCGCCGTCGGCCAGGGTGCCGCGTATGACCTGTACCTGAGCCGCACGGTGCAGCATGCCGAACTGGTGCGCGCGCCGACCTCGGCGGGTGCCGTAGACCTGTTTATCGAGCAAGGCCTGAACGCCGCGGCCGGGGTTCGGGATTACTTGCAAACCCGGCTGGATGAGCGCTGGCGCCTGCTGGAGGATGACTTCATGAGCATCAGCCAGGCGGTCGCGGTACCGGTAGCGCACGCAGCCGCTGCCGCGTTCGTCATATCCTTTGTCGAACGGCAGAAAGCCAATGGTCTGGTAAGACAGGCGTTGTTGCGCAGCGGGCAAAGCCCGGAACTGGCGGCGCCTTAGAGACGGCGCAGGAAGGATTTGACGATTTTCTGGGTGGCCTGGGTGGTGTCCAGGTCATCCAGGCGACTGTAGGGATGCCACTGGCATTCCTTGATTTCACTCAGGGGCCGGGCATCTTCGATATTCACCACCGACGCCTCGAACACATGGTGCAGGGTGTCGCTGGCCTTCAGCTCCTGCAATAACAGCAAACCGTCCACGTTCAGCCCGGTTTCCTCTTCCAGCTCCCGCGCGGCCGCGCCCACTGGCCGCTCATCGCGCTCGACCTTGCCGCCGGGCAATGCCCATTTCGATCGGGCTTTACGCACGAACAGGATGTGCCCGTCGTGCTCGCAAATCACCGTGGCCCTTATTTTCATCGTCTGTGCCCCCGCAGCTGGATGATTGTCATAAAAGTGTAATGCAATTGTCATGCTCAGTCTTTATCCGGCAGGGTGGAGAGGGGGCCGGAAAACACCGATACTGCCCCATTGAAAAAACTCACCTGAAGGAGATGCAGATGAACACCGTACGCTGGGGCATGATCGGCTGTGGCGATGTCACTGAACTCAAGAGTGGACCCGCCTTCTACAAAGCGCCAGGTTCTGCGCTGGTGGCCGTGATGGGGCGGCGCGAGGAGGCCGTGCGCGATTATGCGGCACGCCACGGCATTGCCCGTTTCTACACTGACGCCCAGGCGCTGATCGACGACCCGGAAGTAGACGCGGTCTACATCGCCACACCGCCCGACAGCCACCTCGAATACAGCCTGATGGTGGCCGCTGCCGGCAAGCATTGCTGCGTCGAGAAGCCCATGTCCCTGAATGCCGAGCAAAGCGCGCTGATGCAGCGCACCTTCGAACAGGCCGGGCTGCACCTGTTTGTCTCCTATTACCGGCGCTCCCTGCCACGCTTCCAGCAGGTGCGGGACTGGCTGCAGGACGGGCGCATCGGCGAATTGCGTCATCTGACCTGGACCCTGTGCAAGCCGCCTTCGGAAGACGATGCCAGCAGTGCCAACTGGCGCACCGACCCGGCGATTGCCGGCGGCGGGTATTTTGCCGACCTGGCCAGCCACGGTTTTGACCTGTTCCAGTACCTGGTCGGGGATATCGTCGATGTGGCCGG
>NZ_JACARK010001152.1:0-2984 GCF_013386655.1 Pseudomonas sp. K5002
GAGCCTGCACGGTTACAAAGGCGCGTTGAGCCTGGCCGGCCTGGGCTTTGATGACGTGCAACTGGTGGAGGTCGCGCTGCACGATCAGGAGCAGGCGCCCAACCCACAGGAAGGTTTGCAACGCCTGTGGTCGGGCCTCGATTACCTGGCGCGCGGCGAAGTGGACGCGGTGTACGTCAAGGGCGCTTCGGCCGCCGACGCCGCGCGCCGTCTGGGCCTGGTGGTGGGCATCGACCTGGACCTGATCGCCGAGCCGCGCTACCGCATCAACAACGGCACGCCGCGCCCTATCACCGTCCACCAGAGCTTGCTGGACAATCACTTTGACCTGGTGGTGCGTTTCCTCGCACAAACCCTGAACGCGGCTGACTGGGCCGCGAACAATCGCGACGGCCTGAACGCGATTCTCGAAGAAGAAACCCGCGCCGGCAGTGCCGGTGTGGCCGAGGCCTATCGCGGTGATTTCCATACCACCCTGGCGCCGGACCTGTCGGCCGAGCGCCTGGATTTCCTCGGCATCCAGAAAGACTTCCTGTACCTGCACGGCTTCCTGGAGCGCGATTTTGCGATCGCCGACTGGGTCGACCCGCGCCCTCTGCAAGCTGCCCATGAACTGTTGGCCAAGCGCCGCGCCTGAACCCGGAGAAACTGCCATGACTGCCATTGTCCACGCCCAACCGATCACCCAGGAACTGCAGGCCTTTATCGACAAGGTCCTGCTGGAAGCCGAAGAAGCCTTCACGGTCTTCCGCGAAACCAACACCATCACCGCCAACGGCACCGTGGGCTTTATTGAGCGCGTGCCGGGCCAGGAACTGCTGGTGTCGGTCAACTACGGCGGCCCGTGGAACTACCGCAAGCCGCTGCAGGCCACCGTCACCGACTTTGCCGGCAACGTGGTTGTCGGCAAGGGCAAGGGCGGCCTGGGGCGCTACACCAAGCTGTTCCAGCAGCATGCAGACGTGACCACCGTCTCCCACGTGCACTCGCCGTACCTTGGGGCCTGGGCCCAGACCCACCGCACGCTGCCGTTCCATTACGTGCCGGTGCAGCGTTACCAGTTGGCGCGGGAACTGCCGGTGTACATCGACCGTCGCCAGCAGGAAGTGGATTTCATCCTCGACAAGATCGCGGAAAACCCCTTCAACCTGGCGATCCTCGAAGCCAACGGCGGCTCCACGGTGTGGGGCAAGCAGGGGTTGCGGGCCACGGCTGAGTTCATCCTGTTGCTGGAGGAGGGCGCGCAACTGCAATTGCTGGCGGATGCCCTGGGCGGTTCGCGGGCATACGGGCCGGGGGTGTTGACCCAGCAGTGGAAGATGAGTGGGTTGTTTGAGCAAGCCACGGCGCTGGGCCTGGTCCCCGCCATCGACCGCAAAAACTGAACACAC
Organism: Pseudomonas sp. K5002; assembly: GCF_013386655.1. Classification (NCBI taxonomy): domain Bacteria; kingdom Pseudomonadati; phylum Pseudomonadota; class Gammaproteobacteria; order Pseudomonadales; family Pseudomonadaceae; genus Pseudomonas; species Pseudomonas sp. K5002. The sequence continues at coordinate 1,392 of NZ_JACARK010001152.1, forward strand.
CCTTATCACGGTGACTGAAACCACCACGACCCCTGTAGGAGCCGGCTTGCCGGCGATAGCGGTGCATCAGGCGACATTCCTGTTGGATGTGCCACCGTCATCGCCGGCAAGCCGGCTCCTACAAGGGGCGGTTCCATTCAAGGATGTTGCCCCATGGCGGTAAAAATTCTCTGGTACCTCACCACCCCCGACGGCCCTTATCCATGGGAGCTCGAAGGGCGCTGGAAGACCGACTTCCAGCATCTCAAGCAACTCGCGGTCGCCAGTGATCGCCTGGGTTTCTACGGCTCGCTGCTGGGCTCCAGCCCCAACGAAAGCCTGGCGGTGGCCGCCTCGCTGATCGACGCCACCCAGCGCCTGCGTTTCCTGGTGGCGCAACACCCGGGCGAGCTGTCACCGGCAGTCCTGGCCAAGTGGGCCCTGACCTTCGACCAATTCTCCAATGGCCGCCTGCTGTTCAACGTGGTCAATGGCAATGATGCGGGCCTGGCGACCCTCGGCGTGCATTACCCCCACGATGAGCGCTACGCCTTCAGCCTCGAATACTGGCGCGCCTTCCAGGGCTTCTATGCCGGCGATACTCGGGGTTATGAAGGCCAATACATCAAGCTGGCACCGCGTGCGCCGGGAGCGGCCAAGCATCCGCTGGGCGGCTGGCATCCGCCGTACCAGAAACCGGGCATCCCGCTGTGGGGCGCCGGCACCTCGGGGCCAGGGGTGGAACACTCGGTGCAATTGCTGGACGTGTACCTGAGCTTCGCCAATACGCCGCCAAAGCTGGGGGACAAGTTCCGCAAGGTCGCCGCCGAAGCCGCGAAGATCGGCCGTGAGCTGACCTTCGGTACCCGCCTGCAAATCATCGTACGCGAGACCGAAGAAGAAGCCTGGGCCCACGCCGAGAAACTGCTGCAACGCACCTCGCTGCAAACTACGCGCAATGCCATCGAGCGCCAGTTGCCACCCGGGGTGAGCTTCGAGGATTACCACAGCGACGACCCGCAAACCCAGCGCAACGTCGAGACCATTCGCGCCGGCCGCCTGCCCACGGCTCGCGAGCTGGAGATCTACCCCAACGTGTGGCTCGGCCCGAGCCTGTTCGGCTTCAACATCCTCGGCCCGGCCGCCGGCACTTACCTGGTGGGCAGCGCCGAACAAGTGGCCGAGCGTATCCGTGAGTACGAAGCCCAGGGCACCTCGGCGTTCATCCTGTCGGGTTTCCCGCTGATCGATGAGGCGCACCGGGTGGCAGACCTGCTGTTCCCGTTGCTCGACCTGGACCATGGTTTTGATGTGCCGCGTCTGAACGCCGTGCAGCAGCAAGAGGCGTAGCTGATGAGCGAAGGATTTTCCCGCCGAGTGTTTCTCGGCAACAGCCTGGCCATCGGCGGCGGCTTGCTGCTGGGTGGTTGTGACAGCGGGGCGGCGCCGACTGCGGTGTTGTCGACCACACCGACCACCGGCGGACGCCTGCGCATCGGCATTATCGACGGCGACCAGTCCGGCAACCTCGATGCCCACAAACCGGTGGGCGGCGGGATCATTCGCGGCTGGGCGCTGTACAGCAAGTTCTGGGAATGGAACACCGACGTCAGC
>NZ_JACARK010001153.1:0-532 GCF_013386655.1 Pseudomonas sp. K5002
CTGCGCGCCGCGCCCGGTGAAATAGGCGACTTGCCGCGAGCCGGGCAGGTTGGCCGGTGCCGCGCGCTCAAGCTGTACGTCAGTGCCTTTGAGCAACACCTGCGCCAAGCCATAGGTGATCGGCAAGGCGGCGAGGACTTTTACCGGTTTTGTCGCCTTGGCCTGGTTCAAGGCAGCATGGCCAACGCCTTGGTTGGCGGTGATCTGTAGTGGCTTGACGCCGTCGGCGGCGAATGCCGGTGTGGCAATGGCCAGGGCCAGAAGCAGTGGTCGAAACATCGGGCGCATTATCCAAGATTCCCTTTCAGGCTGGGGACCGTGCCGCGGGCGATGGCGGCGAGGGCGAAGGCGATACCGGCTACCAGGATGATCGCGGCACCGGACGGAATCGGCAGGTCGAAGATGATCGGCAGCAGGATCCCGCACAGGGTGCTGACGGTGGCGATCACCACCGAGATCCAGAAGAAGCCCTTGAGCGACTGGCTCAACAGGCGTGCGGCGGCCGCCGGAATCACCAGCAACGCACCCACCA
>NZ_JACARK010001154.1:0-1114 GCF_013386655.1 Pseudomonas sp. K5002
AAAAGCGTTTGCCGCTGCGGGCTTCGACACGCAACAGGCCACCGGCCGTCAATCGCGTCAGATGCGCATTCGCCGAGGCCGATGACAGCCCGGCAAGTGTCGCCAACTCATCGGAGGGTTTGGCCGAGCCGTCCATCAATGCCCACACCATCGCGGTGCGTTTCGGGTCGGCCAGCAAGGTGGCGATCTGACTGATGCAAGGTGCCTGTTCCATGTGCTCATTCACTCCCTGTTGAATCATTTGTCTGCTGCGTCTGGCGGAAAAGTATAAGCGTGAAAACGCCGGGTTCCGTGCCGTCTTACAGCGCAACCAAGGACAGAAGCTGAAGGAAATTTCCCGATATCCCCGGGGTTATGGTGTAGAGGCTGATCGCTCCGGCAATTGCGCAGTCAATGTCGCACAACGGGCAACGAGCATTTCCCGCAGAAGATTGATCGGCTTGCTCAGTTGCGCGCGATGGGCACACAACAGATTGAGCGGCGTACGTTCGCCCCGCAGCTCCGGCAGGATCAGCCGCAGGCGCCCCGCCAGCACATCCGAGCTGACATCCAGCCAGGACTTGTAGGCGATACCTACCCCCGCCACCGCCCAGCGTCGCACCACATCGGCATCATCACTGAAGCGGTCGCCGGTCACCGTCAGGCCGACATCACGCTTGCCATCGTTAAACCCCCAATGGTCATGCACCCGGCTGCCGAGCATGTACAGCAGGCAATTGTGCTGGGTCAGTTGCTCCAGGTGGCGCGGCTCGCCGTGCCGCGCCAGATAGCTGGGAGCAGCGCAGAGCACGCGGCAGTTGTCCGGGGCGATGGGCAACGCGATCAGGCTGGAGTCTTCGGGTTCGCCGTAGCGCAGGGCGATATCCACCGGCTGGCGGAACAGGTCGGCAATCCGGTCGCCCAACAACAGGCGTACGCTCAGGTCGGGGTATTCGCGCTGGAACTCATCGAGCCAGGGCAACAACTGGTTACGGCCAAAGTCCGACGGCGCCGAGAGTTGAAGCACCCCGCTGACCTGATCCTGGCCGCTGGCCAACAACCGCCGGCCTTCATCCAGGCTGCTCAAGGCGGCCCGGGCGTACTCCAGGAAGCCTTCGCCCTCGGCCGTGAGGCG
>NZ_JACARK010001155.1:0-1799 GCF_013386655.1 Pseudomonas sp. K5002
GGATCAGCACCATCGCCGCCACCGGCACCGTCGGCACCACCGCGAGGCTGGCGGCCAGCGCGACAAAACCTGCGCCCACCACCGCACCGGCACCTTTTGAGGTAAGCATCGCCACCGCCAGCAGGGTCAGTTGTTGCTCCAGCGTCAGGTCGATATTGGTCGCCTGGGCCAGGAACAGCACCGCCAGGGTCATATAGATGTTGGTGCCGTCCAGGTTGAAGGTGTAGCCGGTGGGCACCACGATCCCCACCACGCCTTTGGACGCGCCAAGGCTTTCAAGTTTCTGGATCAGTTGCGGCAGCGCAGATTCGGAGGAGCTGGTGCCCAGCACGATCAACAGTTCAGCCTTGATGTAGGTCAGCAGCTTGAAGATGCTGAACCCCACATACCGGGCGATGCTGCCCAGCACCACGGCGACGAAGAAAAACGCGGTGACATAGAACGTGCCCACCAGTTTCAACAGCGGCAGCAGCGAGCCCAGGCCGTATTTGCCGATGGTGAAGGCGATGGCCCCGAAGGCCCCGATCGGCGCGACGCGGCTGATCATCCCGACGATGCGGAAGAACACTTCGCTGGCCTGGTTGATCACGCCGACCAGGGGCCGGCCCTTCTCGCCGATCATCACCAGCCCGAGGCCAAACAGCACCGACACAAACAGTACCGGGAGGATTTCGCCTTTGGAGAAGGCGTCGAAGAAGGTAGTGGGGATCACATGCATCAGGAACCCGGTGACGCCTTCGCCGTGTTCGGCCTGGCCGACAAAACCGGCGATGGCGGAGGTGTCGAGGGTCTTCACGTCGATATTGAAACCCACGCCGGGGTGCAGCAGGTGCGCGGCGAGGATGCCGATTACCAGGGCGATGCTGGAGACAATCTCAAAGTACAGCAGCGCCTTGCCGCCGACGCGGCCCACCTGCTTCACGTCGTGCATGCTGGTGATGCCGGAGACCACGGTGCAGAAGATGATCGGGCCGATGATCATCTTGATCAGCTTGATAAACCCGTCGCCCAACGGCTTGAGGTCGATGCCCACCTGAGGCCAGTGGTTGCCGATCAACACGCCCAGCACAATGGCGATGATCACCTGCACATACAGGGTTCCCAGCAGTTTTCTGATTGTCATTTTTATTATCTCGAGACGTTTTTTGGGCAAGCAGATCCCGTCGCAGGCTGTTTCAAGCCTGCGGGGCGGGATCGGTCAGGTCAGCGGTTCATAAAGGCTCAGCGAAGGAAGGTCAGGACTTCGCCGAGCAGCACTTCAGGGATTTCTTCTGCGATGTAGTGGCCGGCCGGCAGGGCCTTGCCACGTACGTCGGTCGCGACTTTCTGCCATTCCTTGAGGGGTTCGAAGCAGCGCCCGACGGTGCCTTCGGCGCCCCACATCACCAGCAGCGGCAACTCCAGGTGGTTGCCCTTGTCGATATCGGCGCGGTCGTGCTCAAGGTCGATGCCAGCGGCGGCGCGATAGTCCTCGCAGATCCCGGTGGCGGTGCCGGGCAGTTTCAGGCAACGCAGGTATTCGGCGAAGGCTTCATCGGTGAACGGCTTGAGCCCGGCACTGCGGCTGCCCATGACGCTGCGCAGGTAGAGTTCCGGGTTGCCTTCAATCAGGCTCTCGGGCAACGGCGCCGGGCGGATCAGGAAGAACCAGTGCCAGTAGGCGCGGGCAAAGGCTTCGTCGGTCTGGGCGTACATGGACAGGGTTGGTGCGATGTCCAGCAGCACCATGCGCTGCACGGCCTTGGGGTGGTCCAGAGCCAGGCGATGGGCGACGCGGGCGCCACGGTCGTGGGCCAGCA
>NZ_JACARK010001156.1:0-1598 GCF_013386655.1 Pseudomonas sp. K5002
CTTGTGCCCGGCGAGTGGGCGCGTCCAGTCCGCGACCTGGGTCGCGCAAGGGTTCAAGCGAATGACCTGGCCGGAGATATAGGCACTTTTCGGCGAGAGGAAGAACCGCAACGCACCCTCCAATTGATCCTCGGCCCCGTCGCCCACGTACAGCAATTGCAGGACGCCGCCGCTGCGCAGCTCTTTGGCCAGCGACCGGCTGAAGCCTTCAAGGGCCCGTTGGGCACTGGCGGCAAACGGGTCGCCGAGGCTTTCCGGGGCGCGGCCAAGGATCACCAGGTGCGCGCTGTGGTCGAGGTTCTTCATCAACGGCTGAAAGAATTCCCGCAACTGCTTGAGTTGATCGGTGTGCTGCAACTGGCTGGCGTCAAATACCACGGCTTTGAGCTTGGGCCCGTGTCCGGGAATCCAGGTGGTTGCCGTCGACGGTTCGGTGCCGTAGCTATAGATAGCGTCGGTCAGTTTGTTGGCGAATGGCAGGATTTTTGTCGCCAGCGGGCCGCCGCCGATCAGCAGTGCACCCTCCACCGGACGCAGGCGTCCGGCCTGCCAGCGTTCCAGGCGTACCGGTGACGGCAGGCCAATGGCGGCGACCAGGCGATGGCCGAGGCTGGAGTTGGCGAAGTCGATATAACGGTCAGACATGGAACGCTCTCCGAGTGCTGGGGTTCAAACGGTGGACCATCAATAAGTGAAAGTCGTTCGATTGAGCCTAGGCTAGGCTCAGAGATTCACCCCATAACCTCAAGGGAGCTTTCCATGACTCAATTGCGCCGTGTAGCGATCATTGGCGGTAACCGCATCCCCTTCGCCCGCTCCAACGGCCCTTACGCCACGGCGAGCAACCAGGCGATGTTGACCGCCGCCCTCGAAGGCCTGATCGAACGCTACAACCTGCACGGCCTGCGTATTGGCGAGGTGGCCGCCGGGGCGGTGCTCAAGCATTCCCGCGACTTCAACCTGACCCGCGAGTGCGTGCTGGGCTCGCGCCTGTCGCCGCAAACCCCGGCCTACGATATTCAGCAGGCCTGTGGCACGGGGCTGGAAGCCGCGTTGCTGGTGGCGAACAAGATTGCGCTGGGGCAGATCGAAAGCGGGATTGCCGGCGGCGTCGACACCACGTCCGACGCGCCTATCGGGGTGAATGAGGGCCTGCGCAAAATCCTGCTGCAAGCCAATCGCAGCAAATCCATGGCGGATAAACTTAAAGTCTTGTTACAACTTCGTCCCCATCACCTCAAGCCGGAGCTGCCGCGCAACGGCGAACCGCGCACCGGGTTGTCCATGGGCCAGCATTGCGAGTTGATGGCGCAGACCTGGCAGATCCCCCGCGCCGAGCAGGATCAGTTGGCGCTGGAAAGCCACCAGAAAATGGCCGCGTCCTACGCCGAAGGCTGGCAAAACGATTTGCTCACGCCCTTTCTTGGCCTGACCCGCGACAACAACCTGCGCCCCGACCTGACCCTGGAAAAACTCGCCAGCCTCAAGCCCGCCTTCGAGCGCAGTGAGAAGGGCACCCTCACCGCCGGTAACTCGACGCCGCTGACCGATGGCGCCTCGTTGGTGCTGCTGGGCAGTGAAGCCTGGGCCAAGGAGCG
>NZ_JACARK010001157.1:0-5947 GCF_013386655.1 Pseudomonas sp. K5002
CACCAGCGCCGCCACGGCGCCCGCCAGCCGCGAGTTGGCTCCCGCCGCCTCATTGGCCGATGTCGCCGAATACCCGGCGCCGGTGGGCATGCCCTGGAACAGCCCGGACAGCAGGTTGGCGGCCCCCAGCGCCAGCAGGTCACGGTTGGATGACACGCGATCACCATGCTTGAGGGCGAAGGAGCTGATGGAGCCGTAGGACTCGGCGTAAAGAATCATCACCATGGCAAACGCCAACTCTCCCAGGCGCAGCCAGTCGGCGAACGGCAACACCGGCAAATGCGCCAGTTCCAGACGCAGGTCGATGACGCCGATCAACGCCACGCCATGGGCCTGCAGATCCAGCCACTGGCCGGCGGCAATCCCGAGGATCACCACCAGCAACCCGCCCGGCAGGCGCCGAACTCGCGCGCATAGCCAGAGCAGCAGCAACGCGACGCCCGCGACGGCAGCGGCGGCCCAGTTCCAGCGCGGCAGTTGCTCCAGGAGCTGGGGCAGGAAGCGAATCAGGTTGTTGTCGGTCAGGTGCACGCCCACCACGCAGGCCAACTGCTTGAGGATGATCGTCAGCGCCAGGCCAAAGGCAAAGCCACGCAACACCGGCTTGGCGATAAACGAGGTCAGCCCGCCCAGCTTGAGCATCCCGGCCAACAGGAAAAACGCCCCCGTCACCAGTACCAGGCCCATTGCCAGGCTCAGCCTGAGTGCCGGGTCATCCCCCGCCAGCGTTGCCGTGGCCGCCGCCAGCACCGCTGCCGAGGACGATGTGGCAGAGACAATCGCGAAGCGGCTGGTGCCAAACAGGCCGTAGCACAACAATCCGGCAAACAAGGCGATCACGCCCGCCTGGGGCGGCAACGCGGCGATGCTGGAATAGGCCACGGCCTCGGGCAGCAACAGGCCGGCGATGGACAGGCCGGCCAGCAAGTCTTGTGCACGGTTCGGCGTGGTGTCGCTCTCAGGCTTGGTGTTCAATCCCTAATTCCCTGGCAAAAAAAACGGCCAATCCGCTGTCTGCGAATTGGCCGTGATCATTGCACTGAAACCGGGTGCTGTCAGGACACCAGCGAATAAATCAGCGCGGTAATCGCCACCAGGCCCACCGCCGTCACGAACACGTTGGACGCCTGGCCACGGTACTTGGCCATCGCCGGCACCTTGCGGATCGCGTACATCGGCATCAGGAACAGGATCGACGCAATGATCGGCCCGCCCAGGGTCTCGATCATGCCGAGGATGCTAGGGTTGAGGGTCGCGACGATCCAGCACACCACCAGCATGAAGGCAGCCGTCATGCGGTCCAGGGTCTTGGCAGCCGGGCGACGGCCGCTTTTGAGCACCAGGCCCTTGAGGCCTTCACTGGCGCCGATGTAATGGCCCAGGAACGACTTGGCAATCGCCACAAACGCGATCAGCGGCGCGGCGAACTCGATGGTCGGGTTGCTGAAGTGGTTCGCCAGGTAGGACAGGATCGACAGGTTCTGCGCCTTGGCTTCGGCCAGTTGCGCCGGCGACAGGGTCAGTACGCAACTGAACACGAAGAACAGCACCATCACCACCATCAGGATGTGTGCCCGGGACAGGATCTGCGAGCTGCGTTCCTCGGCGTGTTCGCCGTACTGGCGCTTCTGGTCCACCGCAAAGGCCGAGATGATCGGCGAATGGTTGAACGAGAACACCATCACCGGAATCGCCAGCCACAGCGTGTGCAGCAGCGCCGACGGGGCCGGCACGGTGCTGGCGGTGCTGAGGATGCCGCCGTTCCAGTGCGGCACCAGGTACACGGCGAGGAACAGCAAGGCGACGATAAAAGGATACACCATCAGGCTCATGGCCTTGACGATCACCTGCTCGCCACACCGCACCACGGCCAGCAGGCCGAGGATCAGCACCAGCGACAGGATCGCCCGCGGCGGCGGCGCGATGTGCAGTTGATGTTCCATGAAGCTGCCCACGGTGTTGGTCAGCGCCACGCTGTAGATCAGCAGGATCGGGAAGATCGCGAAGAAGTACAGCAAGGTGATCGCGGCGCCGGCCTTGAGGCCGAAATGTTCTTCGACCACGTCGGTGATGTCCGAGCCTTCACGGCCCGAGAGCACAAAGCGGGTCAGGCCACGGTGCGCGAAAAACGTCATCGGGAATGCCAGCAGCGCGAGGATCACCAACGGCCAGAAGCCGCCAAGGCCCGCGTTGATCGGCAGGAACAAGGTGCCGGCGCCGATGGCCGTACCGAACAGGCCGAGCATCCAGGTGGTGTCCTGGCGGCTCCAGCTTGTGAGGGTTGCAGGTGTCGTTGCGTAGCGTTCGTCGACGCTATTGGCCTGATCATTCATCCGTTCGGATCTCCGCATTCACTCAGTCGAGACGAGTCAGAAAAACCTGACAGGCAGCGCCACGACCGAAACAGGGGCGCGATTGTCCGGGATTCGCTTGAAGAAGCAAAGACTTAGCTGAGGAATGGTTGTGCAGTGCAGAGGATTGAAGACGTTTCCGGCAGGGTCAATTTTACATTTCATAAGAAATCTATTTTATAAATTCATCACGTCATGTATTTTTAAAGCACGCCCCTCACTGGACTACCTGCCATGCCAATCGTGCGCATCGACCTTCGGAAAAACCCCGACGTCACCTACGCCAAGCGCGTCGGCGTATTGATCTACAACGCCATGCACACGGCCATCGGCGTGCCTGAGCACGACAACTTCCAGATCCTCACCGAGCACGATGAACACCACTTCATCTATGACCCGGAGTACCTGGGCATCCAGCGCACCGACAACCTGGTGATCATCCAGATCACCCTGAATGAAGGCCGCAGCACCGAGCAGAAAAAGCTGTTGTACAAGACCATCGCCGAGAGCTTGAACCGTGAACTGGCGGTGCGCCTGGAAGATGTGTTTATCAGCCTGGTGGAGGTCAAGAAGGAAAACTGGTCGTTCGGCAACGGGATCGCGCAGTACGCCAGCTAAACGTTTTATGATGCCACCCATCACTGCCACCACCTGATCCAGAGAGCCCTCGATGCCACGCGTGTCCCGCAAACAAGCCGAACTCAACCGCGAAATCATCGTCGAGGCCGCCACGCGGCTGTTTCGTGAGCGGGGCATCCATGGCATCAGCGTGTCGGACGTGATGGCGGCTGCAGGGCTGACCCATGGCGGTTTCTACGGGCACTTCGAGTCCCGCGAGGCACTGGCCACGGAAGCCTGCAACCGGGCGTTCGAACAGTCGAGCGAGCGCTGGCAGGCCAGGGTCGAGCAAAGCCCTGATCCCGAGGCTGCGCGCCTGGCGTTGATTGATCCGTATCTGTCGGCCGCCAATCGTGACAACCCCGGGGACAGTTGCCCGGTTGCGGCTTTTGCCGGGGAGATGTGCCATGAAGCCGCCGACAGCGCGTTGCAACGCAGCTTTATCCGGGGCTTTGAAGCGTCCATGGGCATCCTGGCCGCTACCCAGGCCACCGGAACCCCCGAAGGTGACCGGCAGGCCGCCATTGCCCAGTACGCGACGATGGTCGGCGCCCTCACCCTGGCCCGTGCGACCAAAGGCAACGGCCTGTCTGATGAATTCCTCGCTGCCGCCAGGAATCTCCTGATCCCGGAAAAAAACCTCGGCTGACGCGTTGACAGCCAAACGCCAGCGCCAGCATGATCGGCCCATGAACCTTATTCAGTTGGCCCTCACCCGCACCACCACCACGACCGCTTCCGGCGGGTCGTGTGGTAGCGGTGAGTGGCGCGCAACCTAAGCCACCCGGATTTACCCAAGGCCCCGCCAGCAATGGACGGGGCCTTTTTATTGCTCCGCCCATTCGGCAACCACAAGGAGCAGTACCATGCCTGACATCAAGCGCCCCGCCCTGCTGGTCATCGACATGCAGGTCGGCCTGTACGACGGCCCGGAAAAACCCTATGAACGCGAGCGCGTACTCGACAACATCAACCAGCTGATTCAGCGCGCCCGACACGTTGGCGTGCCGGTTTTCGCTGCACGTCACACCGGCCCTGCGGGTTCGCCCATCGAGGTGGGCAGCCCGTTTTGGCAACTATGGCCAGCACTGGAGGTTGATGAAGCTCGCGACACGGTTTTCAATAAAACCCGGCCCAGCTGTTTTCTCGGCACCGAGTTGTCGCAGCAACTGGCGGCGGCACAGGTGAATGAACTGGTGATCGTCGGGATGAAAACCCAGTACTGCATCGACACGACGTGCCGAGTGGCCGTGGAGCTGGGGTTCTCGGTGCTGCTGCCGGAGGATGCCCATACTTGTATGGACACCCCGGCGTTATCGGCCGCATCGATTATCGAGCACCATAACGCAACCTTGGCCGGGGCATTTGTGCAGCGTGTGAAAGCTGACGATATCTACTTCTAAAGCCTGGAGCTTTACCTAAGCCGAGGTTCTCAATACGTTGCGCAGTTCGCCATTGATCGCGCTCTGCGCAACAGCCAGTTGCTCCACCAGATCACCGGCTGCGTGCGCCGTTAACGCAATCACTGGGCGGTCCCAGTCGTAATTTCTTATTACATTGATGCGGAACCCACCATGGGTATCGAAGGAGGGGTACCAGCCGACATCCAATATAAGCCCACCGGCGTATTCAACCTGAAGCATGTCCTCTTTCAACAGGTGAACCTGACTCTCCATCGCCCCATCCTGCAAGATGGAGAGATCATCATGGGTGACGTTTCCGTCAATAAAGCCTAGTGAGATCAACTTGTTAACCTCCTGAATTCCTGCTCGGAAATCGGATGACCATGTATGACGCCCGCGCTTAACTCAATTCGAACCCAGTAGCTGGGCTTGCCATCACTGGCACCTATGACTTGCGGATACTCCCTGAGTTTCCAGGGTTTTGCATGAGTGCTTGGCACTCCATTTTTATAGGCTTCTCGCTCAAGCTTTTCAATATTTATACCGGGCTTGTATTTGGCCGGGCCGTATCGGGTGCTGCTGACAATATCTTCCCAAGCTAGGTTTTTTGATGGGCTGTGCTTGTAGCCATAAGGGGTCCACTCGACGATTTCGGGGGTGGCAGGAACATGCATCCATGACGTCTCTGCTAAGGAAAGTCGTCGAAGTCTGCTGCAGTAAAAAGGCCTGGGACGAGCGGTCTGGAAAATCAGATTAGGCTGGTGAGAAATGAAATTTTTCTGCGGTAAAGAAACGATCGGGACTACAAATCCCGCATAATCCAAGCCTCTAATCCTTCAGGAAGAACCTTCCGATGCCCGTCACCGTTCTGGTCCTGGTTGAAACCATCAACGACTACCTGCCGATCATCGAAGGCAATGGCTTTCACGTGATTCTTGCGCCCACCCCGGCCGAACGCGCCAAGGCCATCAAGACCCACGGCGGGCAGGTCCAGGCGGTGCTGACCCGTGGCCCGCTGGGCCTGTACGCCGAGGAAATCGCCGCGCTGCCGCTGCTGGAGATCATCTGCGTGATCGGCGCCGGGTATGAACACGTGGACCTGCAAGCCGCCAGCAACCGTGGAATCGTGGTCACCAATGGCGCCGGGGTGAATGCGCCGTCGGTGGCCGACCACGCCATGGCGTTGTTGCTGTGCCTGGTGCGGGACATTCCCCGGGCGGACGCAGCAGTACGGCGCAGCGAATGGCCCAAGATAATGCGCCCTTCCCTGGCCGGCAAACAGTTGGGTATTCTCGGCCTGGGCGCCGTGGGCCTGGAAATCGCCAAGCGGGCTGTCCTGGGTTTTGGCATGGAGGTGAGTTATCACAACCGCCAGCCCCGCGAAGATGTGGACTACACCTACTGCGCCACCGCCGTGGAACTGGCGCGGGCCTCGGACTTCCTGATCCTGGCCACCCCGGGCGGCGCCAGCACGCGACATTTGATCGACCGCCAGGCCCTCGACGCACTGGGGCCCAACGGTTTCCTGGTGAACATCGGCCGTGGCAGCGTGGTGGTCACCGCCGACCTGATTAC
>NZ_JACARK010001158.1:0-1494 GCF_013386655.1 Pseudomonas sp. K5002
AACACCAGCCCCGGGTGGTCCAGGCGGGCGGCGGCGTTGTTGCACAGGGTCACCATGTCTTCGCGCAGTTCCACGCCGGTGACTTCGCCCTCGGCGTTGAGGGTGTTGCGCAGGTAGTCGTGGATGGCAAACGTCAGGTAGCCCTTGCCCGAGCCAAAGTCCGCGACCCGCACCGGCTGGTCCAGCTTCAGCGGCGAGGTGGTCAGCGCATGGCTGAACACTTCGATGAACTTGTTGATCTGCTTCCACTTGCGCGACATCGCCGGGATCAGCTCGTGTTTGGCGTTGGTCACGCCAAGGTCGGCGAGGAAGGGCCGGGTCAGGTCCAGGAAGCGATTCTTCTCGCGGTTGTGCTCGGCAGACGGCGCTTCGCGCAGTTGCTGCGGCTTGCTTTTGAACAGTGAGCTTTTGTTCTTCTTGCTGTATTCCAGCTGGGCTTCGTCGGTCACCGACAGCAGGTGCGCATTCTTGAACGCCGCCGGCAACAATTCGGCAATTGCCGCCACGCCGTCGGCCAGGGAGAAGTTCTTGGTGATGTCGCGGGTCTTGTAGCGATAGACGAAGGACAGGCAAGGCTGATCCTTGACCGTCAGCTGCTTGATGATCAGCTTCTGAAGATCAGGCTCGGTGCCGACGTACTTGGCCAGCACCAGCTTGATAAAGGCGTTTTGCTCAAGGCTCGCGCTCAGCAGTTCGAGGAACTGCGCGTGATGATCCGGCGCGGGGCTGGCAGGTTTAGCGGTGGCAGACATGAACAAAAACGCCTCGGGCAGGGAATGCCGGGAATTTTACACTACTCCAACACCACCAACCGATTCGGCAGCTCATTGCGTGCGTGGGTCACCGGTACGTGCTCCTTGAGCAATTCCCCGCAAGCCTCAATACACGCCACAAACCCGGCCAACGTCTGGCCTTGCTTCACCTGGCGGGTGAAGTCCTTGACGATCGCATCCCAACTGCTGTCATCCAGGCGACTGGATATCCCCTTGTCCACCAGGATTTCCACATACCGCTCGGCCTCACTGACAAAAATCAGCACCCCGGTGCTGCCCAGCGTGTGGTGCAGGTGCTGCTCGAGAAACTGCCGCCGTGCCAGGTTGGACGCGCGCCAATGGCGCACCGAGCGCGGGATCAGTCGCGTGGTGACCCTGGGCAAACGGAACACCAGGCACAGCACGACGAACGTGCCCCACTGCGCCAGCAGCAAGGTGTACATGGTCAACCAGCCCGACAGGTAGTGAATGATCCCCGGCACCACCAGCGCCAGCAGGCTGGCCCACAACAGCGGGATGTAGGCGTAGTCGTCGGCGCGGGCCGCGAGCACTGTCACCAGTTCGGCGTCGGTCTGTTGCTCGACCCGGGCGATCGCCTCGGCGACCTGGCGTTGCTCGTGTTGACTCAGTAATGCCATGGTTGTTGATGCTCTCTAGTTATTGTCATTACCAGCCGCCCGAGGCGCCACCGCCGCCGAAACCACCGCCGCCGCCCCTGAAG
>NZ_JACARK010001159.1:0-753 GCF_013386655.1 Pseudomonas sp. K5002
CCGGCGCTTTCTGCTGCCGCGATGGCATTGAGCATCGCCGGCAGTTTCTGCATGCGGTTGCCCTTGGGGTTTACGTCGCCGATGGACACCGCGTCGAACACCGTGGTGATGCCTGCCGCAATGATCTGCGCGTCATGGCTGAGCACCGCCGAGGTCGACGGCCAGTCCACGCCGGGGCGCGGGGTCATGTGTTTTTCCAGGTTGTCGGTGTGCAATTCCACCAGGCCCGGCAGCAGGAAATCGCCGTCCAGGTCCTGGGCTTGGGGCAGTTGGCTGCGGCCTTCGGCGATGTCGACGATCAGCCCGTCACGCAGCACGATGCTGCCAAGGAACATGCGATCAGCCGTCACCAGCCGGGCATTACTGAGGATCTGTTCAGCGGGCATGGGCGTATTCCTCTTGGGCAACAGGCGCGGGGGTCATGTCGAAATGGCGGTCGGCGACCGCTTCACGGGCGGCGCGGTCGTGGAAGATGCCGATCAAGGCCGCGCCAGCAGCCTTGGCTTCGTTCATCAGTTCCAGCACCACCTGGCGGTTGCTGTCGTCGAGGGACGCGGTGGGTTCGTCCAGCAGCATCACCGGCCAATCCACCATGAAGCCGCGGGCGATGTTGACCCGCTGTTGCTCGCCGCCGGAGAACGTACCGGGTGCCAGCTGCCACAGGCGTTGCGGGATATTCAGGCGGGTCAGCAGATGCTCGGCGCGCGACTGTGCATTGGCCTTCGACCAGCCACGGGCCAGGGCGGGCTCCAT
>NZ_JACARK010000117.1:0-6441 GCF_013386655.1 Pseudomonas sp. K5002
TGACCCACGCGTTGGCTATCAGCCTCGGGCCGGAAGTACGGGTCAATGCCGTCAGCCCGGGCTGGATCGATGCCCGTGACCCGGCTGCACGCCGTGCCGAGCCGCTGACGGATGCGGATCACGCCCAGCACCCGGCGGGCAGGGTAGGCACTGTGGAAGACGTAGCGGCGATGGTGGCGTGGTTGCTGTCGCGCAATGCCGGGTTTGTCACCGGGCAAGAGTTCGTCGTCGACGGCGGCATGAGCAAGAAGATGATTTACACCGAGTAGGGCGGGTCGCGGTCCTGAAGCCATTTTGTCTTTTTCAGAAAAACTTCAAGCAGGCTATTGACTTAGGTCCGCTACCTGCGTAAATTTCGCGGCCTCAACGAAGCAAAGGGTGATTAGCTCAGCTGNNGTCGGCGGTTCGATCCCGTCATCACCCACCACTTCTTGAGAGTTTTGCCCTAGGGCAAGACGCAACGTTAAAGGTTGCACCGACGCGCAGCGGTAGTTCAGTCGGTTAGAATACCGGCCTGTCACGCCGGGGGTCGCGGGTTCGAGTCCCGTCCGCTGCGCCATATTTTCCAGGTCTGATGTTTCAGATTTGAGATTGAACAGCCAAGGCTGGTCAGTCAGATGTTTGAAGGCGGTTGAAGGTGACACTTCAGCAGTCTGAGCGATACGCAGCGGTAGTTCAGTCGGTTAGAATACCGGCCTGTCACGCCGGGGGTCGCGGGTTCGAGTCCCGTCCGCTGCGCCATATCTGTTCCAGGGCCCACTGAACGCCCTGAGACGCCAAAGCAAGCCGCTGGCTTGGTTGGATCGATAGCAAAGACCCTGGTCGAAAGACCGGGGTTTTTTGTGTCTGCGATTGGGTGCCGGCGCGGCAAGTACAGGGGCCGGCAAGCCAGCCCCGTGGTCCGGGGTCAGAATCCCAGCTTGTCCCGCAACCCGTAATACCAGGCCCCCAGCGCCGCAAACGGCGTGCGCAACAGTTGTCCGCCGGGGAAGGGGTAGTGCGGCAGGCCGGCAAACGCATCAAAACGTTCTGCCTGGCCTCTCAGCGCTTCCGCCAGTACCTTGCCCGCCAAGTGGGTATACGTCACGCCATGGCCGCTACAGCCCTGGGAGTAGTAGATGTTATCCCCCAGGCGACCGACCTGCGGCAGGCGCGACAAGGTCAGCAGGAAATTGCCGGTCCAGGCGTAGTCGATCTTCACGTCCTTGAGCTGCGGGAAGGCCTTGAGCATCTTCGGCCGGATGATCGCCTCGATATTCGCCGGGTCACGCGCGCCGTACACCACGCCACCGCCGAAGATCAGGCGCTTGTCGCTCGTCAGGCGGTAGTAGTCCAGCAGGTAATTGCAGTCCTCGACGCAGTAATCCTGTGGCAGCAGCGTCTTCGCCAGTTCATCGCCCAGTGGTGCGGTGGTAATCACCTGCGTACCACACGGCATCGACTTGGCCGCCAGTTCCGGAACCAGGTTCCCCAGATAGGCGTTGCCCGCGACAATAATGAACTTGGCCCTGACCTTGCCGTGCGCCGTATGCACCACCGGATTGGCGCCGCGCTCGATGCGAGTCGCCGCCGACTGCTCATAAATGGTGCCGCCCAGGGACTCCACGGCTGCCGCTTCGCCCAGCGCCAGGTTCAGCGGGTGAATGTGCCCGCCGCTCATGTCGAGCAGGCCGCCCACATAGTTGTCACAGGCGACCACTTCTCGAATGCGCCGCTCGTCCAGCAGCTCCAGCTGGGTGTGGCCGTAGCGCTCCCACAGGCGCTTCTGCGACTCCAGGTGGCCCATGTGCTTGCTGTTCAGTGCCGCAAATACACCGCCGTCCTTCAGATCGCACTGGATCTGATACTTGGCCACCCGCTCCCGAATGATCCTGCCGCCTTCAAATGCCATGTCGCCGAGTAATTTCGCCTGCTGGGGGCCGACACTGCGCTCGATCACATCGATATCACGGCTGTAGCTGTTGACGATCTGCCCACCATTACGGCCCGACGCGCCAAAGCCTACCTTGGCAGCTTCCAGCACTGTCACGCTAAAGCCGTTTTCCAGCAGGAACAGCGCACTGGACAGGCCGGTATAACCGGCGCCAATCACGCACACATCGGTTTCGACTTCACCTTGCAGCTCTGGGCGAGGAGGTACCGCATTCGCGGACGCGGCGTAATACGACTGGGGGTAGGGGGTGTTCGCCATCCTGGAACCTCTGTTTTATATTTTTTACGAGTGCGCCGATCCTACCTGAGTTGAAAATCCGCTGCCAGCCGCCGGAAAATACCGTTGTGCTGGCCACAAATAAAAAATTCGCATATTCATAGGCTTAGCTGCAAAAAAGGTGTTGACACCCCTCGGGAATTCCGTAGAATGCCGCCTCACAGCAGGCACGTAGCTCAGTTGGTTAGAGCACCACCTTGACATGGTGGGGGTCGTTGGTTCGAGTCCAATCGCGCCTACCAAACAAAATCCGCTCTGCTGGGCGGTCTAGAAGGGCTCACCGAAAGGTGGGCCCTTTTTTGTTGCGATTTGCGAAGCCTTTGCAACCTACCCCCTCAGAATGACGATTCGGCGGCTCCTCCTGGCTTGTCGATTTTTGTCCCGTTGCGCCTTTCTGAGCGTGCTTCGGCATCTTCTTTTCCCGTCTCCCATGAGCCTCACTGAACGCGATAACGGCTTGATCACGCGTCCGGCGCGTGTGATGCGTATGTCGGTGTCTGTGGGCAATAAAGTGAGCGTTGAGAATGCTGCTTTTGTAGGATTTTTAGCTGTATGCATGTACAGTTGTTTCGCCGAAAAATGGCCATGGGAAATCAGGAGAAGTCATATGTCAATTTACATCGATACCCCTTATGTTTTTACCCCGAATCCCTCTGCGGATAACGGCCCTCAACTCCAGTCGGTGATGAAGGCCGGATACCGTTGGATTCAAATCAATGGCACTGACTGCCCTATCGGGACAACAGTCCTGCTAAACCGTGATGACAACTGGCCCTACAGTGGGCAGATCATCGAGCCTGCCCCAGGGATCGATAAGGTCACTATTGACGTTTCAGGGATCGGCCGTAACCCGCTGGACCCCACAGATCCAAGTTATGCCGCCATCGACTACCAAGGCAATGTTCGCCCGGGCAGTTATTTGACCGCGCCGGCCTACGTCAATACGACCGAAATCTCCGTGGCCGACACGACTCCGTACACAAACGGTTCCTGGATCGTCATCTCGGACGCTTCAACCGATTTTGCAACCTACCCTATGCCACTTGACGGCCCCCTGGAGGTTCGCCAGGTTATATATGTGCTGGCTAACTCATTGATTGTTAATCGCGTAATCAAACGTGATCATCCCCTGGGCGCAATCGTGGCTTTATGTGACCCGATTAAAAACGTGTATATCCGCAACCTTGAGTTCACCGGGGACGCTGCGGTTGGCCTGCATCTGCACTACGCACAACACTGTGTTATAGAGAACATCACGTCGGTTGACTGGACCGGGCGCTGCATGCTGCTGCTGGACAACGGTGGCGAGTACAACACCATTCTTGATAGTTATTGCACGGCTACTGAGCCAGGTGTTGATCCTGAACAGACCGCCTGGGGTGTTGTCATTGAGGGGCAGGACTCTACTCGCGTGATTAATTCAGGTGGTGAAAATTGCGGCTTGGGGATGGGGATGAATTACAGCATTGATTGTGTGTCGATTAACGCTAGGGCTCGCCTCAATACAGTAAACGTTGGGGTCTATACAGCGTCTATTCGTACCGGGTTCCTTCGACCTGCGACCGAGTCCCCTCTGATTCTGGATAACGTCATCACTTCAGACTGCGTTGATTGCTATATGGTTGAGCCCATACCTTTTTCCTGATAATCATGGAAAAGAAAGCCCGCATTGAGCGCAATGCTGTTCACTTAAGGATTGTTGACTAATCCTCAAGCAGCCGGAAAATCCGGAGTCTGATAAGGACTTCGGATTTTTTATGCCTGTTGCTCAGGATTTAAACACCGTTCTGGATTTTGCTGAGCGACCACTCTCACGTCTTGAGGTGTTCGCCGATCATATTCCTGATGGATAACAGCAGCGGCCAAGCAGGCTGATAAAGCAACGATCCGACGTCGCCGTCTGCCTTCGGATATGGTGCTTTGGCTGGTTGTCGGGATGGCCCTTTTCAGGGGCGAGCCGGTCATTGAAGTCGCCCGTTGATTAAATATCTGCACCGATGGAATTGCCAAGGAGATGCTCCTGGGCAAGAGCGGGCTGTCCCAGGATCGCCAACGCCTGGGGATATGAGCGCTACCTACAAGACGACTGGCGTGGACTCCTTGGTGGCCATGGCTGGCGCCGTGTCGCCATCACACACGCCAAGACGCATGGAAGAGCTTCGCGGCAGCATAGGTGTGCTCTTCATAACAAAACGCCCCAGGCCAGCGAGGCTTAGGGCGGTGAGGCTGTCAAAAAACCGGTATTCGATTACCCGCAATGCTGCTCCGCTTAAGTGAACAGCATTGCGCATTGAGCGGGCTTTTTATTGGGATTGTCCAGGTAGCAAATTATTAGTTGGCTTTGTACTGAACAGGCCGGCGATTCTTTTTCCGAGTACATGGGTAGGGGCTTCAACCCCCTTATGGATAAGCCAGGACAGTAAAATGGTGGCTAGTGACTGGATAACGAGGGCAGGAATCGGGCTGATCCCCTGGTCAATCATAATCCGCATCCCGACAATACCAAACGCCCCATGGCAGGCGTATAGCGGATAGCTGATATCGGCCAGAAAATTGAATACCGGGGGCCCCGTCCAGTTGCTGCAAAACAGGTAGAACACGGTAAACAGCGCAAATGCCATAAAGTAGGCAGCGATCACTTCAAACGGCCAGCCTTCAGTGAACCCGCTATACCCGAATACGCAGAGCATACAGATGGTTATGCCGAACAGCTTTTCAAGGCTTAACAGTCCACGGTAGTAATAGTTGAACGCGACGCCGATCATCATGAAAACAATGTATTTGAACGGGAAGACGAACGCGGCCATCGGACCGGTGAGATAAATATTTCCAGGGTATAGGTTCGCGGCCAGCACAGTTGCGACGCCCAGCAACACGAGCGGCAGCAATTTTCCCTTGGTAATCATTGACCAACACAGCAGCACGATCAGGTAGAACTTGATTTCAACCTCCAGTGTCCACACCACGCCATCCAGCGGTGCGGAACTGCCAAACCAGTCTCGAAACAAAGACATTTGCGCGAGGACCTGGAGAGTCGTGTAGGTCGTGATGTTCCCCATATATGAGGCAGCTATTTCAAGGCTACCCAGGGTGATTAGAAGGCCAATGATATAGGTAGGCCATATTCGAAAAAGCCGGCCAATCACGAATTTCGTTTTCGCAAGAGCCGTTCCGCTCAGGCTGGATACCGAGATTGGAATTACCAGACCGCTGATCAGAAAGAACAATGCCACTCCGAACCCGCCCATGTTCACGTTGTTGAGCGGATTAAAGATGCTGATCATCCAGGCTGGAAAGGGTGGCTCAGCTAGGGGTGGCAGGCCACCGAAGCCACCTTTGAGGTAGTTGAACATCAGAATGTAATGGGCAATGACGACGCTGAGCGCCGCAATACCTCGCAAAGCGTTTGCGAAAGCGATCCGTTGCATGATGTTGTCCTGTTTATCATCGACGATCCTGTCGACTGGACATGATTATAGGTGGCTTTGGACAGGACGCCGGAGATTGTCAAATTCGAATGGGCGCTGAGTCGGCAGGATGCCGCGGACCTGTAAAGCGCCCGTCCAGACGCAGTTCTGCAGCCCTTGTCATGCACTCGATTTTCTCGTCTTGCCCCTTCAGATTGCGCTTCGCAAGTCTTTCGCCTGAATGTCCTGGGGATTCCGTTCGGCAACGTTAGGACTTTTCCGAGGTTAAAGATGGCGTCGTACTACTACTCTTCCTGTGTTGTTCCGAAGGATCGATAGGCCTGCCCCGATTCGTCATAAATAACTACAGAGAGCTGCCCCATGCTTCAACTCGACTTCTATTCAACGCTGGTCGCCGCCTCCCTGGTGCTTTTACTCGGGCGCGGGCTGGTCGCTCGAGTCGGTTTCCTGCGCACTTACAATATTCCGGAGCCGGTGGCCGGCGGTTTAGTGGTGGCGGTGCTGCTCCTGGTCCTGCGTATGCTCGCTGGCATTGAGGTCCGGTTTGATTCGTCGCTGCAGACGCCACTGATGTTGGCTTTCTTTGCCACCATTGGTTTGAATGCGGATTTCGCCAGCCTGAAGAAAGGCGGGCGGGTGCTGGGGATTTTCCTGCTGGTGGTGACGGCGCTCCTGGTGGTCCAGAACGCGATGGGGATTGCGCTGGCCAAGGCGCTGGGGCTCGATCCATTGATGGGGTTGTTGGCGGGCTCCATTACGCTGTCGGGTGGGCACGGGACCGGCGCGGCCTGGGGCGCGGTGTTC
>NZ_JACARK010001160.1:0-2611 GCF_013386655.1 Pseudomonas sp. K5002
GCCACCAAACGACAGGCGCTCCACCAGCGGCGCATGGGCGATTTCCGCCACCGCCAGCAAACCCCGCGCACTCTCGATAATCGGCCAGATAGCCTTGCCCGTTGCAGCCACCACGGCCACCTGGGCCGCACTTTCGACCTTGGGCAGCAACACCCCCGCGACCCCGGCGTGGGCCTGACAGAACGCCACATCGGCAAAATGCTCGGGATGCTCCGGCGCGTTGATCCGCACCCACACCCGCGCCGCTGGCGTCGCCTGCAAAAACACCCCGAGGTTGTCCCGGGCCTGACGCTTGAGCGGCTCTTCCACCGCGTCTTCAAAATCCACAATCACCGCATCGGCGCCACTGGCCAGGGCCTTGGCAAAACGTTCCGGTCGGCTGCCCGGTACAAACAGCGCAGAGCGCACAAGAGAGATTGGCATCGTTCGATTCCTTGTCAGATAACGCCGCGGATACGCAGGCCGTCGATGGCTTCAGCGGAGTAACCCAGCTGGTCGAGAATCCCCTGGCTGTGCTGCCCCAGCCCCGGCACCGCATCCATCCGCGGGGTGAACGCGGCATTGCGTGCCGGTGGCAGCAACGACGGCAACTTGCCCGCCGGGCTGTCGACTTCCCGCCAACTGTCCCGGGCCTTGAGCTGCGGGTGGTCCCACACGCCTTGCATGTCGTTGACTCGTGCACTGGCGATTTGCGCGTCTTCCAGGCGCTGGATCACGCCCTCGGCGCTCATCTGCGCAAAACGGTCGACGATGATCTGGCGCAGCACGTCGCGGTTTTCCGAACGCTTGAAGTTGGCCGAGAAACGCTCGTCGGTGGCCAATTCCGGGGTGAGCAGCACCTTGTCGCAGAACGCCGCCCATTCCCGCTCATTCTGCAACCCGAGCATCACCGTGCCGCCGTCGCCGGTGGGAAACGGCCCGTAGGGGTAGATCGTCGAATGCGCCGCACCCGCGCGCGGTGGCTGGGGCGCGCCGTCGAACGCGTAATACATCGGGTAGCCCATCCACTCCACCAGGCTTTCCAGCATGCTGACGTCGATGCGACTGCCCTGCCCGGTCCTGCCCCGCAGCAGCAGCGCCGAGAGGATGCCGCTGTAGGCGTACATCCCGGCCGAGATATCGGCGATGGAGCAGCCGGCCTTGGCCATCTGGTCTTCACCCGGGCCACCGGTGACCGAGAGAAAGCCGCCTTCGCTCTGGATCAGCAGGTCGTAGGCCTTTTTCTTTTCATACGGGCCACCCTCGCCATAGCCGGAGATGTCGCAGACGATCAGCCGCGGGAAGCGCTCATGCAGCGCCTCGAATGACAATCCCATGCGCGCGGCCGCGCCCGGTGCGAGGTTCTGCACCAGCACATCGGCATCGGCCAGCAGGGTTTCCAGGATGTCCCCGGCATCGTCGTGCTTGAGGTCCAGGGTCAGGCTTTCCTTGGACCGGTTGGTCCACACGAAATGCGAGGCCAGGCCGCGCACGCGCTCGTCATAGCCCCGGGCAAAGTCGCCCGCCCCGGGACGTTCGATCTTGATCACCCGCGCGCCCAGGTCGGCCAACTGGCGGGTGCAGAACGGTGCGGCAATCGCGTGTTCCAGGCTGACAACGGTGATGCCGTCCAGCGGTCGTTGATTAGCGGTCATGACAGTTCCTTAAAGCCAGTGAGCCAGGGACGCGGCGTTGCGCAGGTCCCAGACTTTTTCGATCAACCCGGTGGTTTGCGCGGGTGTGCGGGCACCGCTGAATTGAGTCAGGCGCTGGAACTTGTCGGCCAGCTCCGAGCGGTTCAGGGTGTTGCCCGGGTCGCCCTTGGGTTCGTCGATGGCGCCGTGCAGGGTGCGACCATCGGCGGTGGTCACGATCACCCGGCCCAGCCAGCGCTGCGGATAGGCACCGTCGACTTCGGCGTCGAGGGTCATGGAGACCTTGTCGCGAAACGCCGCCACGTCCCCGTCGCTCAGCGCCAGCTCGTGAAACTCGGTCAGCCCGGCCTTGCCATGCACGGCAATCAACCCCAGCACGGTGCCCATGGAGAACTTGGCCTGGTGCACGGTCTGCGGCAGCGTCACCCGGCCCAAAACGTCGATGGCGCCCTGGTGAACGCGGGTTTCCACATGGGCGATCTGCTCATGGCCCAGCCCTTCGCGCTGCATCAGATCCAGCAGCGCATCGGCGGCCGGATGGGTGTGGCGGCATGAAGCATGGAACTTGAACGACGTTTCCAGCAGCGCCCAGCGACTGCCGAGGCGATCCGCCAATTTGCCTGGGTCGGCGTCGGTGGACATGCCCGCCGCCATCCCCTGATCGCCTTCCAGAATATTGCGCGCACCGGTCAGCCCGTCCGCCGTCAGGTAAGCCGCCAGCAAACCATCGGCAGCGGCCTTGGCAGTGTGCAGTTGCTTGGAGTCGGCGGCATCTCGCAGGAACTCCCACAGCCCGGCCGCCTGAGTGCCGGCACTGCCCAGCAGGTTGATGAATTGCTCTTGGTTGAAGTCGAGCAATTTGCCCACGGCCACCGCCGCCGCGAGGGTGCCGACGGTGGCCGTGGTGTGGAAGATCCGGTAGTGGGAGCGGCCCATGAATTCGCCGATGCGAATCCCGGCTTCGTAGCCGGCCACCG
>NZ_JACARK010001161.1:0-347 GCF_013386655.1 Pseudomonas sp. K5002
GCCGCCGGCTTCGGGGATTTCGGCTACGACGCGGTCGGCCGCCGAGGCGTTGGCGCCTTCGCCCTGGGTTGAGCCGCCAAGATCGTTGACCAGCACTTTGGCGCCGTGTCTGGCGAACAGGAGTGCGTGGGCGCGGCCTAGTCCGCCGCCGGCACCGGTGACGATCACGACCTTGTCTTGGAACTGCACAGGCTCACTCATTGGGGACTCCAGGGGTGGTTAGGGGTGGATGGGTTGAGTGTCAGGCACGGGGCTTGTGGTCACAATAAATACGGTTGGGGGTGAATGGTGCGCGATAAGGCTGGGGGATGATTGGTGTGGCCGGGGGGTGGGTACATATCCGTTAT
>NZ_JACARK010001162.1:0-2367 GCF_013386655.1 Pseudomonas sp. K5002
GGCAGCTGTGCCTGGGCGGCGAGCAGCAGGCGCTGTTCCTGGTGCAGTTCGACGCCGGGCAGGGCGGTGAGGTGTTTTTCGGCGAGGAACACCACGCAGGCTTCCCGCAGCCACTGGTCTTGCTCGGCAGTGATGCCGTCGAGGAACGTCAGGTGATGGCGCACCCGCTGCCACGTTTCATCGGCAATCGGGTGCTTGGCCAGCAGGCGCCGGCGACGCCAGGCGCTGAGGGACCACATCGCAGGTTACTGCGGCTTGGCTTCGGTGGAATTGCGGCCAAAGCGGCTGCGGAACACACCGATGATCATCGGTACCAGCGACAGCAGGATGATGAACACCACCAGCAGCGACAGGTTTTTCTTGATGAACGGCACGTTGCCGAAGAAGTAGCCCAGGGTTACCAGGCCGCCGACCCAGAGGACGGTGCCGAACACGCTGAAACCGAAGAAGCGCGGGTAAGGCATTTTCGCGATACCGGCGACGAACGGCGCAAACGTGCGCAGGATCGGCAGGAAGCGCGCCAGGGTCACGGTTTTGCCGCCGTGCTTGTCGTAGAAGTCGTGGGTTTTTTGCAGGTAGTCGCGGCGGAAGATCTTCGAGTTGGGGTTGCTGAACAAGCGTTCCCCGGCCGTTCGTCCGATCACGTAGTTGGTACTGTCACCCAGGATGGCCGCGAGCATAAGCAGGCCGCCCAGCAATATCGGGTCCATGCCGCCGCCCGCTGCAACAGCGCCGGCGATGAACAGTAAGGAATCACCCGGCAGAAACGGCATGACCACCAGGCCGGTTTCGCAAAAGATAACCAGGAACAGAATGGCGTAGATCCACACTCCGTAGTTTCTCACCAGCATGTCGAGATACACGTCGAGATGCAGGATAAGGTCGAGCGGGTTGAAATCCATGGAGGGCACCTGTGTGAATGGCCTGGCTCAGCGGGCCTGTGCGGAGGCTTCGGGTAATAAGGGCTACAAGGTTGTGGCGTAATTCTTACGACCCTGAAAGGTCCGCATTATACGGATAGAGTTGTGAAAAGCGTGCTGGTTTTGTAGCGGGGAATGTCGCGACTTCGATCTGATTGTAGACACAGCGTCAGTGTGGGAGGGGGCTCCCACAACAGATGTATGAGGTTTGGTTAATAGTTGTCAGTCATCGCTGATCGCAAGCACGTAATTCTTGAACTCGGTGTCTTCCCGAAAACCGATGGACTCATAGGTTTTCCGCGCCACCTGGTTGTCACTGCTGGTGGACACACGCAGGCGCACGGCTTGAGTTTCCTTGGCCATCTTCTTCGCGGTACGCATCAGGTTGTCGGCCACCAACTGCCGGCGTGCGTCTTCGGCGACGTAGATGTCGTTGAGGATCCACACCCGCTTGAGGGACAACGATGAAAAGCTTGGATACAGCTGGCAGAAACCGAGCAGTTTCTTGTCGTCATCGTCGGCCAGCGCCAGGTAGATCACGGACTCCTTGCGGCGCAGGCGTTTTTCCAGGAAGGCGCGGCTCGAATCAGGAAACGGCAGCGCGCCGTAAAACTCGCGGTATTTGACGAAAAGCGGGGTCAACAGGTCCAGGTGTTCCAGGGTCGCTTGAGTAATCCGCATGCCAGGCCTCAACTTCCAAATGGGGTATGACCACACAAGCGGCCGTGTCTCGATGCTGCCTAAAGCAGAGAAAAAGCGCAATCGTGCAGGGATCAGTCCTTCGGTGGGCTGAGCAGGAAGTTTCCTTTCATCAGGTCGGGATCATCCGACTCGAGGGTTTGTACCTGCGCTTCATCCTTGAGGTTGACCCCCGACAACTGCCGGCGACAGGCCTCCCGCATCAAGTAAAGCAGGCGGTGAGCGGCCATGCCGTAGCTCAAGCCTTCCAGGCGCACATTGGAGATGCAGTTGCGGTAGGCGTCGGTGAGGCCGACCTTGGGGTTGTAGGTGAAATACAGCCCCAGGCTGTCCGGCGAGCTGAGCCCCGGCCGCTCGCCGATCAGGATCACCACCATTTTTGCCCCGAGCAACTGGCCGACTTCATCCGCGACGGCGACACGGCCCTGCTCCACCAGAATCACCGGTGACAGCGACCAGCCTTCAGCGTGGGTTTGTTCCTCCATGCGTGTAAGAAACGGCAACGTATGTTTATGCACCGCCAGGGCCGACAAGCCATCGGCCACCACCACCGCCAGGTCCACGCCGCCGGGGTTGGCTTCGGCATAGTCCCGCAGGGCCTGGGCGGATTCATCACTGAGGCGGCGCCCAAGGTCCGGGCGTTGCAGGTAGCTGTGGCGGTCGACGGCGGCGCTGTGCAGCAACAGGCTGTCGCGGCCGCGCTCCGCCAGTTGGCTGCTGAGTCCTGCATGATCAAACGGCAGGTGTA
>NZ_JACARK010001163.1:0-551 GCF_013386655.1 Pseudomonas sp. K5002
CGAGCGTGTTCCTGGAATTGCTCGCCGGCGCCTGGCAGGCACCGGGGCACACCACTGGCAAGAGCGGCATGGGTGAAGTGATCAAGCTGGTGGGCGGGCGCAACATCGCCGCCGACGTGGTGCCGGGGGCGCTGGGAGATATCAGTGTCGAGTACGCGCTGAAAGCTGACCCGGATGTGTATGTGGCCACCGGCAATCACAAGCCCGGGTTGATTCTGGGTGCTGGCGTGAGCAACGAAGACGCGCGTGCCGCGTTTGACGCCGTGCTGGCCCGCCCTGAGTTTGTGAACCTTCGGGCGATTCGTGAGGGCAATTCCCACGGTCTGTGGCATGACTTCTACAACTCGCCGTACAACCTGCTGGCGATTGAAGCGCTGGCCAAGTGGGTGCATCCGGAATTGTTCGCCAAGCTGGATCCCAAGGCGACCATGGAAGCGATGAACCAACAGTTCCTCGGCATGCCGCTGCAGGGTGCTTACTGGATTGATGGCAAGGCCAAGTAACTAAGGCTCACAACCCATTCCCTGCCTGTACACGGTTCCTGTGGGAGC
>NZ_JACARK010001163.1:584-859 GCF_013386655.1 Pseudomonas sp. K5002
GCTCCCACACTGACCGTGTACCGGCAGGGATTTTCGTCGTTTTCAAGGCTGCGAATCCAATGACCACTCAAACCCTCGACCTCGCCACCGCCAGCCAAGGCTATCGCCGCCTGCTGGCCCGCCGCTTCTGGCTGCTGGCCCTGCTGGGTGGTGCGCTGATGTGCGCGATCCTCGTGGACCTGGCCAGCGGCCCGTCGGGCATGGGCCTTGGCGCCCTGCTCGATGGCTTGCTGCACCCGGCCCACCTGAGCGCCACCGACCAGGTGATCATCTGG
>NZ_JACARK010001164.1:0-1449 GCF_013386655.1 Pseudomonas sp. K5002
AAGTGCTGGAACACCATGGCCAGGCGGGTGCGCAGGTTCTGCAATTGCGCCTGGTGCGGCGCGCGCGTGCCGGCGCGGCCTTGCTGCATTTCGATGCTGATGCCATCGAGGGTGATAACCCCGGCGTCCGGCTGTTCGAGGAAGTTGATGCATCGCAGCATCGTGCTCTTGCCGGAGCCGCTGGCGCCGATCAGGCTGATCACGTCGCCGTTGCGCGCGTTCAGTGAAACGCCCTTGAGCACCTCATGCTCGCCATAGCGTTTGTGCAGGCCTTCGACCTGGAGTTTGACGTTGGCGTTTTCGGCCACGGCGACCGGCTGGGTAGCGGGGCGTACATCGGTGGGATAAGCGGCCAGGGCCTGCGCGGACTGATTCATGGGTTAGCCTCGGGTAGGAACAAGAAAACGCATCCAGCGACGTTCGGCCAGTCGAAACAGGCCCACCAGTGCAAAGGACAGCAGCATGTACAACAGGGCAGCGATGCCGAAGGCCTGGAACGTCAGGAACGTCTCGGCGTTGGCGTCGCGGGCCACCTTGAGGATGTCGGCAATGGTGGCGGTGAACGCCAGGGACGTGGCGTGCAGCATCAGGATCATTTCATTGCTGTAGGCCGGCAGTGCGCGACGCAGTGCGGCGGGCACTACCACAAACAGGTTCAGGCGCCAGCCATGCAGGCCGTAGGCCTTGGCGGCTTCGATCTCGCCGTGGGGGATGTTGCGAATCGCCCCGGCAAAGATTTCCACGGTGTAGGCGCACGTGTTCAATACAAACGCCAGCAGCGTGCAGTTCAGTGCATTGCGAAAAAACTGGTTGAGCAGGGCGTTGTCCTGCACCACGTCCAGGCCGTAGAGGCCGGTGTAGCAAATCAGCAANNGCGAAACAGGTAGGTGTAGACCTCCACTGGCCAGCGAATCCAGAAGTGTTCCGACACCCGCGCGATCGCCAGCGGGATCGACAGGATGAAGCCCAGCACCACCGAGATAATGAACAGCCACAGGGTCATCGCCACCCCGGAAAAGCCGTTGCCGTCGGTGAACAGGTAGGCCAGGCCGTATTGCTGGATCAGTTCGATCATCGCGCCATCCCCTTGATGCCCACGTTGTAGCGCCGTTCCAGGCGTTTGAAGATGCGGTTGGAGAGGGTGGTGATCACCAGGTACACCAGGCCCGCGAGGATCAGGAAATACAGCGGGTCATTGGTGGTCTTGCCGGCGTTTTGTGCGGCCTTGACCAGGTCTGACAGGCCGATGATCGACACCAGCGCGGTGGACTTGAGCAGCACCAGCCAGTTGTTGCCCAGGCCCGGCAGGGCAAAGCGCATCAGTTGCGGGAACAGCACCAGGCGAAAGCGCTGCCAGCGGCTCAGGCCGTAGGCGGTGGCGGCTTCGAGTTGGCCGGCGGGCACGCTGAGAATCGCCCCACGAAAGTTTTCGGTGAAATACGCACCGTA